>NZ_JBSQIL010000023.1:0-24044 GCF_055108775.1 Soehngenia sp.
CCGATCTAAGCATTTAGCTGATAAAGTTAATATCAATGCATATATTGTTGATCCTGTAGCGGTGGATGAATTCGAAGATGTCGCTAGGATTTCTGGATTAAAAGAAATCCCTCGAAGATCTCTAGTGCATGCGTTAAACATAAAAGCAGTTTGTCATAGATTTGCTGAAGAAAATGGAAAAAACATAGATGAGCTCAACTTAGTTGTAGCTCATTTAGGCGGCGGGATATCGATTTCACCAATTAAAAACGGGAAAATCGTCGATGCAAACAATGCAAATCAAATGGGACCATTTTCACCTGAGAGATCAGGGTCTTTGCCAGTTGGAGACCTAGTTGAACTATGCTTTTCAGGGAAATATTCTCAAACAGAGCTAAAAAAGATGACGCAAGGAAAAGGTGGTCTTGTATCATACTTGGGTACTTTTGATGGGCGAGAAGTACTTAAGAGAATAGAAGAAGGAGATAGTTATGCTAAATTGATTTATGATGCTATGTGCTATCAAATTGGCAAGGAAATAGCATCAATGGCTACAGTCCTAAAGGGAAATGCCGAAGCGATCATTATAACTGGAGGATTAGCTTATTCGGATTATCTAGTGGAAAAAGTCAAAGAGATGGTAGAATTTATTGCACCCATATATATTTATCCTGGGGAAGATGAGATGAAAGCATTAAATGAAGGAACTTTAAGAGTGTTAAACAATGAAGAAAAAGCAAAAATTTATGAAGAAGAGGTGGAAAAATGGTAGAAACATTTGAAAGCTTATTTAAAAAAGCTAAAGAAAATGGCCCTAAAAAGATAGCAGTGGCAGTAGCTCAAGATGAAGATGTGTTAGGCGCAGTAAAATTAGCACATGAAAACAAGATAGCAGAACCCATTTTAGTAGGCGACGAAGAAAAAATAAGAGAAATTGCAAAAAAAGTTGATTTTGATTTAACTGATATCGAAATCATAGATGAAAAGGACGGTTCATTAGCAGCTAGAAAAGCTACTGAATTGGTAAGCTCAGGGAAGGCATGTGTGCTTATGAAAGGTCTCATAGACACATCTATCATCATGAAACAGGTTCTAGACCATGAAATAGGGTTAAGGACAGGAAATGTGATAAGCCACATCGCACTATTTGAAGTTCCAACATATCATAAGATGTTCATAGTAACAGATGCAGCAATGTTAATAGCACCTGATTTAAATCAGAAAAAAGGAATTATAGAAAATGCCGTGAGCATAGCGCATAAACTTGGCATAGATACACCAAAAGTTGCAGTACTAGCAGCAAAAGAAAAAGTATCTGAAAAAATGGAAGCTACAGTTCATGCAAAATTCTTAAAAGAGATGAATGAAAGAGGAGAAATAAAGGGCTGCATAGTAGATGGTCCATTTGCCTTAGATAATGCAGTCAGCAAAGAATCAGCTCGTATAAAAGGGATAAAGAGTGAAGTGGCTGGAGATGCAGATATCCTCCTAGTACCAGATATCGAAGCTGGAAATGTATTATACAAAGCACTCACATTTTTAGCAAACGCAAAATCAGCAGGCTTAATTGTGGGGGCAAAAAATCCAATAGTATTGACTTCAAGGGCAGATAGTGAAGAAGCTAAATTAAATTCCATAGTACTAGCTACACTAATGGCAAATTAGGAGGAAAATATGGGAAACTATAAAATATTAACTATAAATCCAGGTTCAACGTCAACTAAAATAGCAGTATTTATAGATGAAAACCAAATTTTCGAAGAAACGCTAAGACACGATGTAGATGTCATAGGGAAATTCAAATCGATAGTTGATCAATATGAGTTTAGAAAAGAAATCATAATAAATGCACTAGAGAAAAACAACATAAAAATCCAAGAGCTAGATGCAGTAGTTGGCAGAGGAGGACTTTTAAAACCTATCGAAAGTGGAACATACGAAGTAAATGAAGCGATGCTTAACGATCTAAAACAAGCTAAATATGGAGAACACGCATCTAATTTAGGCGCTCTTATTTCATATGAAATAGCTAAATCGATAGGCAAAAAAGCATATATCGTTGACCCTGTAGTAGTTGATGAATTAGATGATGTAGCACGTATATCAGGGCTTAATCTAATTGAAAGAAGAAGTGTATTGCATGCTTTAAATCAAAAAGCTGTTGCCCGAAGATTTGCAAATGAGACACATAAAAAATATGAAGATCTAAATTTAATAGTGACTCACTTAGGCGGTGGAGTATCCGTTGGAGCACACAGAAAGGGAAGAATAGTAGAAGTCGCAAATGCACTCGATGGAGATGGACCATTTTCTCCAGAAAGAACTGGGGGACTTCCTGTAGGGGATTTAATCAGCCTTTGTTTCTCAGGCAAATACACCAAAGAAGAGATAAAGAAAATGCTGGTAGGAAAAGGCGGTCTAGTATCATACCTTGGCACCAATGATGCGAGAGAAGTTGTAAAGATGATACAAAATGGCGATAAATATGCAGAACTTATATTCTATGCAATGGCATATCAAATCAGCAAAGAGATAGGAGCATGTGCAGCAGTTTTAAAAGGAGAAGTAGATCAAATAATACTCACAGGCGGTATCGCTCATAATGAAATCTTTACTAATTGGATAAAGGAGATGGTAGGCTTTATAGCTCCAATTACGATTTACCCTGGTGAAGATGAACTAAAAGCACTAGCGCTAGGCGGACTTAGAGTGCTAAAAGATGAAGAAAAAGCAAAAGAATACATTGGTTAGGTGGATAAATGTTAAACGATAAAAGAATAAGGATCATAACTGGTCACTACGGAAGTGGCAAGACAGAATTCAGCATAAATTATGCTATAAAACTAAGCGAATCAAATAAAAAAGTTGCTCTTTGTGATCTAGACGTAGTAAATCTTTATTTTAGGAGCAGAGAAAAAGAAGATATTCTAAAAGAGAAAGGCATTAGAGTAATCGGAAGCTCTATGAGAGGAAATGCAGTAGATATACCAGCTATATCTAGTGAAGTGCTTGCTCCCATAGAAGATAAATCCTATGATGCAGTATTTGATGTAGGGGGAGATCCTGCAGGAGCTAGGACACTCGGCAGATATAAACCTTTCTTAAAAGAAGGAGACTATGACATGTTCATAGTGTTAAATGCAAACAGACCTGAAACCATGACAAAAGAGAAAGTTTTAGAATATATTATAAAGATTGAAGATACATCTAGACTTAAAGCAACAGGACTTGTAAACAACACTCACATGTTAAAGCAAACTCAAATAGATGATATATTAAAAGGATACGAATTAGCAGAAGAGGTATCTTTGGCTACAGGCCTTGATATAAAGTACAATGTTTGTTTAGAAACACTTATAGAAAAATTACCAACAAACTTAAAAGGAGAGATTTTTCCCATAAAATTATATATGAGGGAAGAATGGATGATCTAAAAGGGGGATATAAGAAAATGGCGAAAGCAAGAGGCAAAGTCACATTTGATGAAGACATGTGCAAAGGCTGCGGACTTTGTGTAACCGTTTGTCCAGTGAACATAATACAACTTGATACTGGCAAACTCAACAAAAAAGGCTATTACCCAGCCAGTGTTAAAGAAGAAGAAATGGAAAAATGCATCTCTTGTGCAAATTGTGCAATGATTTGTCCAGATGTAGTTATCACAGTAGAAAGATTATAAGGAGGGTCACATATGTCTAAAGTTCTCATGAAAGGGAATGAAGCTGTTGGAGCGGCTGCAATTGCTGCAGGGTGCAGATATTTCTTTGGATACCCTATCACGCCACAAAGCGAAGTTCCTGAGTACTTATCTAGAGAATTACCTAAAGTAGGTGGAGTATTTGTTCAGGCAGAATCTGAAGTAGCAGCTATAAACATGGTATATGGAGCAGCTGGAGCAGGAGGTAGGGTATTGACTTCATCATCAAGCCCTGGGATTGCACTTAAACAAGAAGGTATATCTTACCTTGCAGGAGCTGAATTGCCTTGTGTAATAGTAGATATGATGAGAGGTGGACCTGGTCTTGGGAGCATACAGCCATCACAAACAGATTATTTTTTAGCAACCAGAGGTGGTGGAAATGGTGACTATAGACTTTTAGTACTAGCACCTTCAGATGTCCAAGAACTAGTAGATCTAATAATGCTAGGTTTTGACCTTGCTGATGAATATAGGAGTCCCGTCATGGTATTAGGGGATGGAATGATTGGGCAAATGATGGAGCCAGTTGAATTTAAAGAAGATTTAAAAAGAGAAGCTCCAGAAAAACCATGGGCAACCACAGGAACAAAGGGTCAAAGAAAACCCAACATCATAAATTCTCTTTATCTAGAAGCAGAACTGCTTGAAGAACACAACATTCATCTTCAAGAAAAATATGCTAAGATGAGAGAAAAAGAAGTCAGAGTAGAAACATATAATATAGAAAATGCAGACCTTGTGTTTGCGGCATATGGAACAACAGCTCGTATAGTAAAAACTGCCATATCAAAATTAGAAGAAGAAGGGTATAAAGTAGGGCTTATTAGACCAATTACTCTATTCCCATATCCATATGATACATTTAAAAACATAAATCCTAACTGCAAAGGTGTTTTAACAGTAGAAATGAATGCTGGACAGATGATAGATGATGTAAAGATAGCAGTAGAAGGCAAAATTCCAACATACTTTTATGGAAGAACTGGTGGTATGGTGCCAGGACCTGCTGAAATTGCCGACAAAGCAAGAGAGATATTAGGAGGTGTCAGATAATGGCAGTTATATTTCAAAAAACCAGAGGTTTAACAGATGTTCCAACCCACTACTGCCCAGGCTGTACACATGGAATAATACACAGACTTGTAGCAGAATGTCTTGAAGAATTAGGAGTATTGGACGATGCAATAGGAGTAGCTCCAGTAGGGTGTTCAGTAATGGCATACAAATACTTTAACTGCGACATGCACGAAGCAGCACATGGAAGAGCACCAGCAGTAGCCACAGGCATAAAAAGAGTAAGACCAGATAATTTCGTTTTCACATATCAAGGCGATGGAGACTTAGCTTCCATTGGTACAGCAGAAATAGTACATGCAGCACATAGAGGAGAAAAAATATCAACCATATTTGTAAACAATGCTATATATGGGATGACTGGTGGACAAATGGCACCAACCACATTAGTTGGACAAAAGACTACCACATCTCCTTATGGAAGAGACAAAGAAACCCAAGGAAGCCCAATCAGAATGTCAGAACTTTTAGCAACAATAGAAGGAGCAGTATTTGTAGAAAGAGTAGCAGTTGACACTCCAGCTAACATAAGAAAAGCTAAAAAAGCAATAAAAGAGTGTTTCCAAGTACAAATTGACAAAAAAGGATTCGGAATAGTAGAAGTGCTTTCAACTTGTCCAACAAACTGGGGATTAACACCACCAGAAGCATTAAAATGGCTTCAAAAAAATCTGATGCCATATTATCCTTTAGGGAATTTTAGAAGACCAGAGGAGGTAAAATAGTTATGGATGAGAGAATAATAATCGCTGGCTTTGGTGGGCAAGGAGTAATGGCTATAGGGCAAATGCTTACTTATGCAGGAATGATTGAAGGTAGAAAAGTATCGTGGCTGCCATCATATGGACCTGAAATGAGAGGAGGCACTGCAAACTGCAATGTCATAATCTCAGATAAACCTGTTGGATCACCACTAGTAGAAGAAGCAACATCAGTAATCGTATTAAACAAACCATCACTAGATAAATTTGAAGGCAATGTAGTAAAAGGAGGAAACCTCTTTATAAATACATCTCTAATAGACAGAAAATCAACAAGAGATGACATAAATGTTTATTATATTCCAGCAAATGACATAGCTACCGAATTAGGAAATCCTAAAGTAACAAATATGGTCATGTTAGGAGCATACCTTGAAGTGACTAAAGTTGTATCTATAGATTCCATTTATGAAGCTTTTGGAAAGGTATTTGGAGAAACCAAGATGCACCTTCTTCCAATTAACAAAGAAGCAATTGAAAGAGGAGCAAAACTAGCAAGAGAACAAATTAAAGTAGAAGCTTAAAAAATAAAGTATAGACAGCCTAATTGAATTTAAGGCTTTCTATACTTTATTTATCATAAGTTAACCTATTGCAAACATAAACTCTCCACTCGCAGCTTTCTTACCTCTTACATAAGCAACCCCTTCGCCAACGCCTATATTACCTCTAACCCTAGTTATATTAACTTCAATCTCTAAAGTATCACCAGGTAAGACCTTTTCTTTAAACCTAAAGTTATTTACTCCAGCAAAATAAGCAGTCTTTCCCTTGTACTCATCTTTAGAAAGGATGATCACAGCACCTACTTGAGCCATGGTTTCAATCAATATAACTCCAGGCATCACAGGATTATTTGGAAAGTGTCCTTGAAAATAACTTTCGTTAATAGTCACATTTTTATATCCTTTTCCACTTAAACCCTCATCATCAACTTCAACTCTATCGACAAATAAAAAAGGAAACCTATGAGGTAGGATATTCATTATTTCGTTTATGTCAAAACTAGTCATATACACATTCCTCCAATACAAATTAGTTGTTGATTAATATAAAAAATTATAGTATACTTATCGTAAAATTTGCCATTAAACTAATATTATGATAATATATATTAGATTTAAATGCAAATTTATTAGATATTAATATTAGGAGGTGTGCATTTGCAAAATAGACATGTAGGCATATCGGGAATAGGAAGTTTTATTCCTGAAAAAGTATTGACAAACGAAGACCTTTCAAAGATAGTTGATACAAACAATGAATGGATAATAACAAGGACAGGCATAGAAGAAAGGCACATAGCAGATGAGTTTACAGCTACATCTGATTTAGCTACAAAAGCAGCCATAAAAGCAATGGAAGATGCCAATGTAGATCCAAAGGAAATTGACTTAATCATATTAGCAACAGCAACTCCAGATCATTTCTTTCCAGCAACTGCAGCTATAGTTCAAAAAAATATTGGAGCAGTAAATGCTGCAGCATTTGACATGAGTGTTGGCTGTTCAGGTTTTGTTTACGCAATGGTAACAGGCGCAAACTTTATAGCAACAGGTATTTACAACAAAGTGCTAATCATAGGTGCAGAAACATTAAGTAAAATAGTCAACTGGAATGACAGAAATACTTGTGTATTGTTTGGAGATGGGGCAGGAGCATGCATATTGGAACCATGTGACGAAAGTTTTGGAATATTAGCTTCAGAGCTTGGGTCAGATGGTGCCAATGGCGAGTGCTTGATAATGCCAGCTGGGGGCTCTAGAAAACCAGCTACAATTCAAACAGTAGAAGAAAATCTTCACACCATAAAAATGGATGGAAAAGAAGTATTTAAATTTGCTGTTAGAGTAATGGACAAATCAACCACAAACGTATTGGAGAAAGCGGGTTTATCAAAAGAAGACATTGACTTTTTTATCCCTCATCAAGCAAACATAAGGATAATTGATGCAGGGCTTAAAAAACTTGAATTAAGCAAAGACAAAACTATCATAAACTTAAACAAGTATGGAAACATCTCATCAGCTTCTATACCAGTAGCACTAGATGAGTTATCCAAATCAAAGAGATTAAAAAAAGGAGACAACTTACTCTTGGTAGCTTTTGGAGCAGGATTAAGCTGGGCTTCTGTTGTTATGCGTTGGGCAAAGGAGGATTAACATGATAAACACTAGAGTGACAGAGCTACTTGGCATCAAATACCCTATAATTCAAGGGGGTATGGCATGGGTAGCAACACACGAGTTGGCAGCAGCAGTCTCTGAAGCTGGAGGCTTAGGAATAATAGCAGCAGGAAATGCACCAAAAGAAGTGGTAAGAGACGAGATTAGAGCAGTAAAAAAACTTACAAATAAGCCATTTGGCGTAAATATAATGCTACTTTCACCATTTGTAGATGAAGTAGTAGAAACAGTACTTGAAGAAGGAGTTCCTGTAGTTACAACAGGTGCAGGAAATCCTGGGAAATACCTTGAAAGATTTAAAGAAAAAAATATAAAAGTAATACCAGTAGTACCAAGTGTTGCACTTGCTAAGAGAATGGAAAAAGAAGGAGTAGACGCAGTTATAGTAGAAGGAACAGAAGCAGGTGGACATATAGGCGAATTGACCACATTTGCCTTAGTGCCCCAAGTAGTTGATGCAGTGAGCATACCAGTAATAGCAGCAGGTGGGATTGCTGATGCAAGAGGATTTGTAGCAGCATTTGCATTAGGAGCAGAAGGTGTACAAATAGGTACTAGATTTGTACTTTCTACTGAAGCAAAAGTACACGAAAACTATAAAAATATGCTCTTAAAAGCTAAAGACAGAGATGCAATAGTAACTGGAAGAACTACAGGCCATCCTGTAAGAGTAATAAAAAATAAATTCACAAGGGAATTTTTAGAGCTAGAAAAACAAAATACACCACTTGAAGAACTGGACAAATTTGGAGCAGGAAAACTAAGACTTGCAGTAGTAGAAGGCGATGTAGAACAAGGTTCTGTCATGGCTGGACAGATTGCAGGACTCATAAATGACATAAAACCATGTAAAGAAATAATAGAAGGCATATGCAGTGAAGCTGAAACAGTAATACAAAACCTTTCTAAAATGATAGGAGGGAGATAATATGGGTAAGATAGCATTTATATTCCCTGGACAAGGATCACAATATGTAGGCATGGGAAAAGACTTCTATGACGAAATTAAAGAATCAAAATTGGTCTTTGAAGAAGCAGACGATGCATTGAACATGAAATTAAGCTCATTGATATTCGAAGGCACAGAAGAAGACTTGATGAAAACTGAAATAACTCAACCAGCAGTACTCACAGCAAGCATAGCAATGCTAAAAGCTTTGGAAAAAGAAGGAATAGACTGTGACTACACAGCGGGTTTAAGCCTAGGAGAATACAGCTCTTTAGTGACAAGCAAAGCAATGAGCTTTTCTGATACATTGAGAGTAGTTAGAGAAAGAGGAAAGTTCATGCAAGAAGCTGTTCCACAAGGAGTAGGCGGCATGGCTGCACTCTTGGGATTAGATAGAATTTATCTGCCTGAAGTATTAGAAGCAGGAAAAGACTATGGAATAGTAGAAGTCGCAAACTACAACTCTCCTGAACAAATAGTAATATCAGGAGAACTCAAAGGAATAAAGATTTCATGCAAAAAAGCTATAGAACTCGGAGCAAAAAAAGCAGTAGAGTTGCCAGTAAGTGCTCCATTCCACACTTCACTATTAACACCAGCAGGTGAAAAATTGAGAAGAGAGCTGGAAAAAGTTAAGATAAATGATTTGCAAAAGACCGTCATATCAAATGTAGACGGAAAACCAGTAGAAACTAAAGATGAGATAGTGCAAAAGCTAGTTGATCAAGTATCACACTCAGTATTGTGGCAACAATCAATTGAAAACATGATAAACGATGGAGTAGATACTTTTATAGAAATAGGACCAGGCAAATCTTTATCGGGCTTTGTAAAGAGAATTGGAAAAAGCATGAACAAAGAAGTAACCATATTGAATATAAACAATATAGAAACATTTAGACAAACAATAGAAAAACTCACAAAGGGGGCATAAATTTTGGATAAAAAAGTAGCCCTCATAACAGGAGGAAGCAAGGGAATAGGTAAAAGCATTGCACTCAAACTCGCAGAAGATGGATATGACATTGCATTCACTTATTCAAGCGATGATGATGCAGCTTCTAAAACATTAGAAGAAATAAAAAAATATACACCCAATGTCCTAATGATAAAAAAAGACATGAGTATAGAAGAAGATGTAAAAGAAGCCATAAAAGAGATAGAAGAAAAATTAGGCACAGTAGATATTTTAATTAATAATGCAGGAATCACCAGAGATGGACTCTTGATGAAGATGAAGACAGAAGACTTTGATAAAGTCATCGAAGTGAACTTAAGAAGTGTATTTTTGACAACTAGAGAAATCATAAGACCTATGATGAAAAAGAGATACGGGAAAATAATAAATGTTTCATCAGTAGTTGGCATCATGGGAAATGCAGGCCAAGCAAACTATGCAGCATCAAAAGCTGGTGTAATAGGCTTTACAAAGTCTATTGCAAAAGAATTCGCATCAAGAGGCATTCGCGCAAATGCAATAGCACCTGGATTTGTAGAAACTGACATGACTAAAGTCTTAAAAGACGAAGTAAAAGAGGAAATGCTTAAAAACATACCATTAGGTTACTTTGCAAAACCTGAAGATGTAGCAAATCTTGTGAGCTTCTTAGCAAGCGAAAAATCAGACTATATCACAGGCCAAGTAATACAAATAGATGGTGGAATGAATATATAATATTTTAGGAGGAATGTAAAATGGTATTTGAAAAAGTAAAACATATCATAGCAGATCAATTAGGTGTAGAGGAAGATGAAATAACCATGCAAACATCTATGATGGGCGATCTACAAGCTGACTCACTAGATGCAGTTGAAATCATGATGGCTTTAGAAGATGAATTTGAAATCGAGATCCCCGATGAAGATGCTGAAAGCTTCAAAAATATTGGCGATATAGTAAAATATATCGAGGGGAAAATTGCTTAATATGTCAGATAGAAGAGTAGTCATCACAGGACTAGGAGCTGTCAGCCCTGTGGGGATTGGCAAAGACAGTTTCTGGGAGTCTTTGACAAGTGGAAAGTCGGGGATAGACTATATATCTAAATTTGACACAACAGATTTTGATGTAAAAATAGGAGCAGAAGTAAAGGATTTTGATCCAACTCTTTATATGGACAAAAAAGAAGCAAAGAGAATGGATCTATTTACCCAATACGCAGTAGCAGGCACTCACTTAGCACTCGAAGATGCTAAAGTGACGCCACAAGAACTTGATCCCAACAGAGTTGGTGTGATTATAGGCTCTGGAATTGGCGGGATATCAACATTTGAGACAGAAAAAGAAAAACTCATGACAAAAGGACCAAGTAGAGTAAGTCCATTTTTCATACCAATGATGATATCGAATATGGCAGCAGGACAGATCGCAATAAGCTTTAACTTAAAAGGACCTTCAATGACTATAACTACAGCTTGTGCATCTGGAACACATGCCATAGGAGAAGCATTTAGGATGATAAAGCTAGGAGTAATTGACGCTGCTGTAACAGGAGGCACAGAAGCAGCCATCTCGCCTATGGCTGTAGCAGGATTTAGTTCAATGAAAGCTTTGTCAACGAGAAATGATGAACCTCAAAAAGCGAGCAGACCTTTTGACAAAGACAGAGATGGATTTGTCATTGGGGAAGGAGCAGGGATATTGTTCATTGAAGAGCTAGAGCACGCATTAAAGAGAAATGCAAATATATATGCTGAGATAGTCGGATATGGAGCAACTACAGATGCATTTCACATCACACAGCCAGATCCAAACGCAGATGGAGCAAGGACAGCAATGCAACTTGCACTTTTAGAAGCAGAAGCACCATTTGATGAAGTAGATTATATAAACGCACATGGGACTAGCACCTACTACAACGATAAATTGGAAACATTGGCGATAAAAGATCTGTTTAAAGAACATGCAAAAAATATAAATATAAGCTCAACAAAATCAATGACAGGACATCTCCTTGGAGCAGCAGGTGGAATAGAAGCCATAGCGACAGCATTGGCAATAAAAGAAAGTACAATTCCACCAACTATAAACTATGAAACAAAAGACGAAGAATGTGACTTAAACTATACACCAAATGTAAAAGTAAATAGAGATATAAGATATGCACTCTCAAACTCATTGGGGTTTGGAGGGCACAACGCAAGCATACTCTTAAAGAAATTTAACTAGCCCTGGAAATTTCCAGGGTTTTTTGTTTAGTATGTATTGTATGTTACCAAATATAGTGCTATAATTTAATCGTTCAATAAACGAATAAAGAAATGGTGAAATCTATGCAAATAAATAACAATAACCCTTTTTTCACACCCACACTTAAATATAAAGAGATGATGCTTTTAGAGTACATAGAAAAACACCCAGACACTACCCAAAAAGAGTTGGGGAGAATAATCGGCTCAGCAGCATCTATGATAAATCTCTATTTAGATGAAGGGGAAGCAAAAGGATATTTAAAAAGGGAGTATTTAAGTTCCAAAACTATAAAATATCACATAACAACAAAAGGGAAAAAGAGAAAAAACTATTTAAATATATCATATATGCAAGAACTCATAAATTATTATATGCTTGCAAAAAAAGAACTAGAAGACTTTCTACTTAACGCAACGAGTAAAGGTTATCATAAAATAATACTTTACGGAGCAGGAGAAGTATGTGAAATAATACTAACCACACTTAAAAATTCAACTAAATTAAACATCACTATACCTGCGATAATAGACGATGACTTAGAAAAAAGAGGAAAGACAATAGAAAATATCCCCATTATTTCAAAAGTAGACCTGGATAAATATCCCCATGATGCAATTTTCATATCTAGTTACACATATGAAGAACAAATAGCAAAAGAGCTAAAAAATATAGGATATGAAGAAGATAGGATAATTAAGTTTTTTGATGGGAGAAAGTGAGGAAGTGGAAAGGTGGAAAGTTGGAAAAGTGGAAAGCAGAAAGGCTTAAAGTTGGACAGTAGACAGGAAAAGCCTTTGAACTTCCTGACCAACTTACCAACCAACCAACTTTCCAACCTACCAATCTACCAACTTACCAACTTTCCAACTGAAATCTTACCAACTAACCAACCCGGAGGTTTGCTATGTACCAAGATACTGCTAAATTAATAGTATGGCAAAAAGCACATGAATTAGTCTTGAAAATATATGAAATTACAAAAGATTTCCCTAAGGATGAACTGTTTGGCTTAACATCTCAAATGCGAAGAGCATCAACATCTATACCTTGCAATATAGTTGAAGGAAAAGCAAGAGGATCAAGTAAAGATTTTAAGCGTTTTTTATTGATCGCAAGAGGATCGTTGGAAGAGTTGAAATATCAGATTTTACTATCTAAAGATTTGAATTACATAGATGAAGAGAAAAGTAATGAATTACAAAATATAGCTAAAGAAGTAGGAAGACTTTTAAATGGGCTGATGGTATCACTAGACGAATAAATTTTCCAACATCCAATTCCACTTTTATCTTTAAATTTTCTACTTTTAGCTTTCAACTTTCAACTCTACTGAGGAAATTAAATACCAGATGCTACTGGCAAAAGATCTGAAGTACATAGATGAAAATACATATAATGAAATTTATGAAAACATGGATGAGGTTGGTAGATTACTGGGCGGATTGATAAATAAGTTGGCTAGCACACAGTAGACAGTTGAATAGGAAAAGTTTTTAAATTTTACGACCAACAGATTACTGACCACTGACCAACTGGTTACTGAGCAACTTTCCACTTTCAGCATTCTACTTTCAGCTTTCCACTTTCAACTCTACTGAGGAAATTAAATACCAGATGCTACTTGCAAAAGATCTGGATTATATAGATGAAAATACATATAGAAAAATTTATGAAAACATGGATGAAGTTGGTAGATTACTAGGTGGATTGATAAATAAGTTGGCCAGTACACAGTAGACAGTCGAACAGGAAAAGTTTTTAAATTTTACGACCAACAGATTACTGACCACTGACTAACTGGAAACTGACTACTGACCAACTTTCAACTTTCAGCTTTAAACTTTCAACTTTCAGCTTTCTACTTTCCACTTTCTACTTTATAAATAAACCTTAATGAAAGGAAAAATCTACAATGAATACAACTGATATGAATACAGATAATGTTAAGAAGAAGAAAATCTTCCTCTCCAGCCCTCACATGAGCGAAGAAGGATATGAAAAACAATACATAGAAGAAGCATTTGAAACAAATTGGGTAGCACCACTAGGACCAAATGTAGATAGTTTTGAAACTGAATTTGCAAATAAAATAGGTTCTAGTTATGCTGCGGCACTATCATCTGGCACATCAGCAATTCATATGGCATTAAAAGCTGCAGGAGTTAAACCAAATGACAAAGTTTTTTGTCAAAGCTTAACTTTTTCTGCAACTGCAAATCCGATCATCTATGAAAATTCTGTGCCAATATTTATTGATAGCGATTATAAAACTTGGAATATGGACCCAAATGCATTAGAATATGCAATAAAAAAATATCCTGATACAAAATATGCAATAGTCGTACATCTGTATGGATTATCAGCAGATTTAGACCCTATCATAGAATTATGTGAAAAATATGGGATAACATTAATAGAAGATGCAGCAGAATCCCTTGGGACAACTTACAAAGGAAAACAAACTGGAACATTTGGCAAATTTGGAGCCTTTAGCTTCAATGGAAACAAGATAATCACCACATCAGGTGGAGGGATGCTTGTATCCGAAGATAAAGAACGAATAGAAAAGGTGCGATTTTGGTCAACCCAAAGTAGAGAAAAAGAAAGGCACTATGAACACAAAGAATTAGGATATAATTACAGAATGAGCAATATTGTAGCAGGCATAGGTAGAGGTCAACTAAAAATTTTAGATGAAAGAGTAGCAAAAAAAAGATATATTTTTGAGTTTTATAAAGAAAACCTAGCAAATCTTGATGGAATAAATTTCATGCCAATAAATGATTGGAATAACCCAAACTGTTGGCTAAGTTGTATAACATTAACTGGCAAGATAAAACCTTTAGATATTATGACAGCATTAGAAAAAGAGAATATAGAATCAAGGCCTATTTGGAAACCAATGCATATGCAACCTTTTTTTGAAAAGTATGATTATGTAGGTGGGAATATAAGCAAAATTTTATTTGAAACTGGAGTTTGCTTGCCAAGTGATACTAAGATGACTGATGAAGACTTAGAAAGAGTATGTGGGATTATAAAGGAGCTGTGGAGTTAATATGCAAACTGAAACCAAAAAGGATGCTTTCCCTTCCAACTGTCCAGCAGATCAACTGACCATCTCAAATGGCATATACAAAAGATTTTTTAAAAGACCTTTAGATTTTTTACTTTCTCTCATTGCATTGATTATTTTAAGTCCAATACTATTATTAATAGCTATATTTGTAAGAGTAAAGCTTGGTTCTCCTGTCATATTCAAACAACAAAGGCCAGGTTTAAACGAAAAGATATTTACAATTTACAAATTTAGAACTATGACAGATGAAAAAGACGAAAATGGGGAGCTTTTACCTGATTCAGATAGATTAACCCCTTTTGGGAAATTTTTAAGATCTACATCAATAGATGAATTACCAGAACTAGTGAACATTTTGAAAGGTGATATGAGCATAGTCGGTCCAAGACCACTTTTAGTAAAAGATATGAAATTTATGACAAGTATGGAGAGAAATAGGCATTTGATTAGGCCTGGTCTCACAGGGCTTGCACAGATAAAAGGAAGGAATAATTTGGTTTGGGAAGATAGATTTAAATATGATCTAGAGTATTTAAAAAATATAAAATTCAAAGATGATATTAAAATTATTTTTATAACTTTTATAAATGTATTACAACGTAAAGATATAAATACAATTGATCTGGATACATCAGAAGATCTAGGAGATTATTTATTAAGAACAGGCAAAATTTCATTGTTAGAATATAACATAAAGATAAAAGACCATTCTAGCTTATTTAAGGAGATTATATGAAAACAGTATATATAATTAATCAGTATAACATGCCACCTGAATACGGTCATTTAAATAGACACTATTATTTAGCTAAATATTTAAAAAAAGACAAATATGAACCTATAGTATTTGTTGGAAGCTATTTACACAACAATGACATTCAAATTATATCTGATAACTCATTGTATAAAGAGTATGAAAAGTGTGATTTCAAGTATTATTTTGTTAAGACTTATAACTATGCACAAAGCAAAGTATTGAGAGTAATGACTATGTTTCAGTTTTATAGAAATGTAATCAAACTAAGTAAAGTTATTAAAAAACCAGATATAGTTATAGCATCTTCGCCCCATCCTATAAGTGCTTTAGCAGCTTTTAAAATTGCAAAAAAGAATCATGTAGAGTGTATAGTTGAAGTTCGTGATTTATGGCCAGCAAGCTTTAGTGCATATGGAATACTAAGCGAAAAAAGTCCAATAATGAAATTACTTTATCTAGGTGAAAAATGGATTTATAAGAAAGCAGATAAAATAATTTTTACTATGGAGGGAGGAAAAGATTACATTATAGATAAAGGTTGGAATAAAGAGAGTGGTGGACCTATTGATTTAAGTAAAGTATATCATATAAACAACGGTGTAGACTTAGAACTTTTCAAATACAATAAAGACAATTATAAACTTAAGGATATGGATTTGGAAAATGATTCTATATTTAAAGTCATTTACACTGGGTCTATTAGAAAAGCAAATGATATTCAAAGATTAGTTGACACAGCAAAAATAATTCAGGATAAAGGTTATAAGAATATAATGTTTCTTATATATGGAGAAGGTGATGAAAAAGAAGCATTAATTGAATACTGCAAAGCTAACAACATCACTAATGTTAAGTTTAAAGGTAAAGTAGATAAAAAGTACATACCTTATGTTTTATCTAAATCTGATTTAAATATTATGCATTTTAAACCAGATAAATTAGCCAAATATGGCGCAAGCCTTAACAAGTTATTTGATTATTTTGCTAGTGGAAAACCAATACTTTCGGACAAAGAGTTTGGTTATGATTTGATTAAAAAATACAACTGTGGTGAAGTATTAGATAGCTCGGACGAGATTAAGTTGGCTGAAAAAATTATTGAATTTTTTAATATGCCTAAGGAACAATATGAAATATATTCAAGAAATGCCATGAAGGCAGCACAAGATTATGATTTCAAGAATCTAACGAAGAAATTAGAAAAAATTATAGATGATAAAGGTGGTCATTAAATGAAAATTCCATTGATAGATTTGGAAAGACAATATGAAAACATATCAGAAGAAACAAATCATACTGTATTAGAAGTATTAAAATCCGCAAAGTATATAATGGGTGATAATGTTAAAAAATTCGAAGAAGAATTTTCGAAATACTTAGGAGTAAAGCATAGCATATCTGTTGGAAATGGGACCGATGCTTTAGTTATAGCACTTAAAGCTTTAGGTATAGGGCAAGGCGATGAAGTAATAACTACTCCTTTCACATTTTTTGCTACTGCGGAAAGCATTGCTTCAGTTGGAGCTGTGCCAGTATTTGTTGATGTGAAAAAAGATACATTTAATATTGATCCCAATAAAATTGAAGAGAAAATAACAAGCAAAACAAGAGCAATTATGCCAGTTCACATATTTGGTCAACCTTGTGATATGGATTTAATTAATGAGATAGCCAATGAACATAATTTATATGTAATTGAAGATGCTTGCCAAGCGGTAGGAGCAGAATATAATGGAGAAAAAGTAGGAAAATTATCAGATATTGCATGTTTTTCTTTCTTTCCTACGAAAAACTTAGGCTGTGCGGGAGACGGAGGAATGATAGTTACTAACAATGACAATTTAGCAACTATATGTCGAGCATTAAGAGCTCATGGAAGTGGTGAAAATGGCAAAAATGCTTTGATGATAATTCATAATGAAGAAATAAAAGAAGTTAATGAAGAAATAAAAGAAGTTAATGAAGAAATAAATATGGATAATACGGTTTATAATCCTAGTAAATATTATAATTATATAATAGGGCATAATTCAAGACTTGATGAAATTCAGGCTAGTATCTTACGAATTAAACTTCAAAAGCTTGATGAATGGAATGAAAGAAGGATTATTTTAGCCAATAGATACTCAAATGAACTGAGGGAAAGTTCTGTTAAAGTACCTTATGTAAATCCTAATTTTAAACATGTTTACCATATGTACATTGTGCAATCAGAAAAAAGAGGTGAAATGATAAATTATTTAAACAGCAATGGTATAGCGACTGGGACATATTATCCAGTGCCATTGCACTTGCAGGAAGCATTCAAATATTTGAAATATACTAAAGGAGATCTCCCCAACTCAGAATACTTATCAGAAAGGACCTTTGCTATACCAATATTTCCTGAGATTACAGAAAATGAACATAACTACATAATAGAAACTATTAAAAGGTTTGGTGAATTTAATGAATAAAGACTTCTTCATTCATGAATCTTCTTATGTTGATGAACCAGTTAAAATAGGAAAAGGAACTAAAATTTGGCATTTTTCACATATAATGGAAAACTCTGAAATCGGCGACAATTGTAATATTGGACAGAATGTTGTCATATCTCCAAATGTCAAATTAGGAAATAATGTTAAAGTTCAAAATAATGTCTCCATTTATACTGGTGTAATTTGTGAAGATGATGTTTTTTTAGGGCCTTCATGTGTATTTACTAATGTAATCAACCCTAGAAGCTTTATTAACAGAAAAGATGAATATAAGACAACTCTAATAAAAAGAGGAGCATCTATAGGGGCAAATGCAACGGTTGTTTGTGGTACAACTATAGGGTCATATTCGCTTATAGGAGCTGGTGCTGTAGTAACAAAAGATGTTCCGGATTATGGTTTGGTAGTGGGAAATCCAGCTAGGGTAATCGGATATGTCTGTAGATGTGGAAATAGGATAGAATTAAAAAACAACTCAGGCATCTGTACTAAATGCGGCGAAGAATATATTTTTAATGATGGTAAATTATCGCAAAGGGGAATAAAGAATGAGTGAAATAGAGACAATGAAATCCAACTTGATAAACAAAATTAATGATAGAACTGCAATTGTAGCTGTTATTGGATTAGGTTATGTTGGCTTACCACTAGCAGTTGAAAAAGCCAAAGCAGGATTTAAAACAATTGGATTTGATGTACAAAAGTCAAAAGTTGATATGGTCAATAGTGGTAAGAATTATATAGGAGATATTTTAGATGATGAATTATCAGAACTAGTTAAAACAGGAATGCTATCAGCAACTGATGATATTTCGTTTGTTAGAGATGCGGACTTTATTACTATATGTGTTCCGACACCACTAGACAAATATCAACAACCAGATATTAGTTATGTTAGATCTTCAGCTGAGAGTATTTCAAAATATATTAAAAAAGGATGTGCTGTAGTTTTAGAAAGTACTACATATCCTGGGACCACAGAAGAGTTGCTATTGCCTATACTAGAAGGAGGATCAAAGCTAAAATGTGGTGAAGATTTTTTTCTAGCATATTCTCCTGAACGGGTTGATCCAGGCAATAAAATATACAAAACAAAGAACACACCAAAAGTAGTAGGTGGTGTTGGAAAAGAATCAACAGAAGTAGCTGCAGCAATGTATAGAGCAATTCTAGAGGGAGAAGTACATGAGGTATCATCACCTAAAATTGCAGAATTAGAAAAGATACTTGAAAACACTTATAGAAATATAAATATTGCTCTTGCTAATGAGATGACAATTATTTGTGAAAAGATAGGGATAAGTGTCTGGGAAGTCATCGAGGCTGCAAGCACAAAGCCATACGGTTTTCAAGCATTTTACCCAGGACCAGGAGTAGGCGGACATTGCATACCTTTAGATCCATATTATCTCGCTTGGAAAGCAAGAGAATTTGACTATCATGCAAAATTAATAGAAACATCTGGGATAATAAATGACAATATGCCATATTATGTAGTAGAAAGGGCATCCAAAATATTAAATAGATTTAAGAAAGCTATAAATGGCTCTAGAATATTGGTATTAGGTGTTGCATATAAGCAAGATATAGATGATTATAGAGAAAGTCCCGCTTTAAAAGTAATTAGAAATTTTGAAGAAGAGGGAGCAATAGTTGATTATTTTGATCCATATGTTAAGGAATATAAATTTGAAAATTGTACTAAAAAGAGCTTAGCCGACTTAACAGCAGAATTGGTTAAACAAGCAGATCTTGTTGTTATTACGACTGCCCATACTGCTGTAGATTATGATTTTATTCAAGAGAATGCAAGATATATATTTGACACTAAAAATGCTTTGAAAAATGTAAAGAATAGAAATAATATAGAATTACTATAGGATGTGAATAAATGAAAGTATTATCAATAATTGGAGCTAGACCACAATTTATTAAAGAAGCTATTGTACAAAAAGAAATATCAAAGTATAAAAGTGTCAAAGAAATTTTAGTGCACACAGGGCAACATTATGATGAAAATATGTCTGGTATATTTTTTGAGACTTTAGAGATTAAAAAACCAGATTATAATTTAGGAATAAGCTCTAATAGGCATGGGGCAATGACTGGAAGGATGCTTGAACAATTAGAAACAATAATGATTAAAGAAAAACCAGATTTAGTTTTATTATATGGAGATACAAATTCAACACTAGCTGGAGCTTTATCAGCATCAAAATTAAATATTCCTATAGCACATGTCGAAGCTGGATTAAGGCAAGAACCAAAGAAAATGTTAGAGAAGTTTAATAGAGTTTCAATGGCTAGAATATCAACTTTTTTATTTGCACCAAGTGAATTAGCAATACAGAATCTAACGAAAGAAGGCTTAGAGATGGGCTTATATTTTGTTGGAGATGTAATGTTCGACCTATTTTTACAAATGAGATAAATTTAGTTATTCAACAATTGAAAGATATGATTTAAACCCAGATGATTTCGTAGTCATGACTTTTCATTGAGATTTCAATGTTGACAATCCTATTTAATTGCGTCGAATTTTGGAAAGCATAAATGAAATATCAAAAACAGATAAAGTGGTATTTCCAATTCATCCTAGGACACAAAAAAGAATTGATGAGTATAAACTTAAGTATTTGTTGGATAAAATTCAAGTAATCGAGCCAATTAATTATCTTGAATTAATGGGATTAACTCAATTCTGCAAATATGTAATAACAGATAGCGGTGGTTATCAAAAGGAAGCATATTTTTCAAAAAAGAGAGCATTTGTTATTATGCCAGATACTGGATGGAGAGAATTAACAGATTCAAAAATGAACATATTGTGTGACGATACTAACTTATATGATAATATTATCAATTCAAAAGATATTCAAATCATCGATAATATATATGGATATGGAGACGCAGCTAAAAAAATATGTAGAATACTATTTGAATAATAATAATGGAGGATACAAATGGATAAAATTAATTTTGCTATAATAGGATGTGGAAGAATATCTCATAAACACGCGGAAGCATTGGCTAACAATTTTGACAAAGCTAACTTAATAGCTGTATGTGATGTTATAGAAGATAAAGCAATAAATTTAAAAAATGAATATATTGATTTAACAAATAACCAATATAATACAAGAACATATGTTGATTACAATGAAATGTTTTATTGCGAAGATATAGATGCTGTAGCAGTTTGTACTGAAAGTGGATACCATGCGAAGCATGTAATAGACTCATTAAATAGTGGAAAACATGTTTTAGTTGAAAAACCTATGGCAATGTCAATAATAGATGCAAATGAGATGATAGAGCTTTCTCGAGAAAAAAACTTAAAGCTAGGAGTATGTCATCAAAACAGATTTAACCCACCAATTCAAAAATTAAGGAGAGCTATTGAAGAAGAACGATTTGGTAAAATCATCAATGCAACCGCAAGAATTCTGTGGACTAGAGATGATTCATATTACAAACAAGCACCATGGAGAGGAACAAAAGAACTAGATGGTGGGACATTGATGAACCAATGTATACATAACATTGATTTATTGCAGTGGATGGTTGGATCAGAAGTGGAAAGAGTTCACTGTGAAAGGGACACCTTTTTGAGGAACATTGAAATGGAAGATTTTGGAGCAATGTTAATTAGATTCAAAAATGGAACAATTGGATTAGTAGAAGGCAGCGCTTGTGTCTATCCTAAAAATCTAGAAGAAACATTGAGCATCTTTGGGGAAAAAGGGACAGTTGTGATAGGTGGATTAGCAGTTAATGAAATAAAAACTTGGGTATTTGAAGATGAAAGAGATTATGATAAAATAGACAACAGCACAGAAGTTGATAGTGTTTATGGGAAAGGGCATACGCCACTATATAAAGATTTTATAGATGCAATAATTAACGATAGAGAACCTTTAATAAATGGAGAAGAAGGTAAAAAAGCTTTAGAAATAATATTAAAAGCATATGGGTGGGAGAATTGATGAGAATACTTTTTTTATCTAATGGTGCAAGTACACATACTGTAAGATGGGTTAATAGTTTATCTAAAAGAGGACACGAGGTACATTTAGTATTTAAGCAAGATGATGCACCAAAACCTAATACAATAAATGATAAAGTAATACTTCATTCGCTTAAAAAGTCGGGAACTAAAGCTTATTTTTTAGCTGCCCATGAATTAAATTTACTTAGCAAACAAATAAATCCAGACATAGTTAATGCTCATTATGCTAGTGGATATGGAACTTTAGCAAGACTATCAAAATTAAGACCATTGATTTTAAATGTATGGGGAAGTGATGTTTATGATTTTCCATATCAAAGTAGACTTAAATTTAATTTGGTAAGGAAGAATTTGCTGTATGCTGATAAAATTGCTTCTACAAGTAAATGCATGGCAGAACAAGTTTTAAAATTGCTTAGTAACTATGAAAAAGAAATTGCAATCACTCCTTTTGGAGTTGATATAGATATTTTTAAACCAAAAACAAATACCAATATTGATAAGATTGTGATTGGAAATGTAAAAACTCTTGAAGATAAATATGGCATAGATGATCTTATATCAGCTATAAAAGTGCTTAGGGATAACTTGATTAAAAATGGGTTTGCTGATATTTGGGATAAAATTTTTGTTTATATATATGGAGATGGCTCTAAGAAAAATGAATTGATTGAATTATCTAAGGCTTTAGGAATTAAGGAAAAAGTATTTTTTAAAGGGAAAATTCCACATTCCGAGGTTTCCAATGCCCTTGATGAATTTGATATTTTTTGTGCTACAAGTAAACTCGACAGTGAAAGTTTTGGAGTATCTGTTGTAGAAGCTATGGCTAAAGCATTGCCTGTCGTTGTAACAGATGTAGATGGATTTAGTGAAGTTGCTGTTAATGGATATAATGGGATTATAGTAGAAAGAAAAAATGTGGCTGAGATAGCAGAAGCTCTTGAAAGTTTAGTTTTAGATAAAGACTTGAGAAAAATGTATGGAGCAAATGGAAGAAAAAGAGTTGAAGATCTTTATAATTGGGAAAATAATGTTGACTCGATGATTCAGATATATTCAAAATTAGTTATTAATAAAGGTGATTAAATGGAACAATTACTATTTTTCACATTATTATTATTTCACTTTTTAATAATTCGCTTTAATCAAAAGCGACTATCATCCCCTCTAGGTTTGTATGGATTGGTTTGGATTGGTTTGTTATTTATTTCTAGAATAGGTATAATCGACTATAATTCGTTAACTTCAAAGGCCATTTTTATTTACATGATAAATTATTTTTCGTTTTTAGTAGGATATTTTACTATATCATTTGCATCAAATAATAATTGCAGAATTGATTATAAAAATATGAACATTAATAATAACCATTACATATACAAAACAATTAAGATATTATTGATTATATCTCTATCTGCAGTTTTACTAAAATGGATTGTGATAATATCAGAGTTTGGTTCATTATCTTATATTCTGAAGAATGCTAACGCAGTTAGATATTTATTAATTGGAGAAACAAATGTACAATTACCTGGTTATTTTAGATTCATTTCTTATGCATCATCACTTGGTATGACGGCGGCTGTTTTTAGTGCTTTCTACATTTTTTTTATCTCAAGTAAAAAAATACTACCTTATTTAAGCATAGGAGTTCTACTGTTGAATGACTTAACTACATTTGGTAGGTTAGGAGTAATTTGGTCATTTATGTTTTTTGTTTCTTCATTCATACTTTCGATTTATTTAGGAAGAAGAAGATTAAGTAGTAAAAGTTTAAGGCGAATTGTATAATTAAATGAAACACAACTAAAAAAACAACGCTCATGAGAGCTTCTCTGTTATAATGTTATCAATGACAATAAACAGAAACGGAG
>NZ_JBSQIL010000024.1:0-23014 GCF_055108775.1 Soehngenia sp.
GAAAACCTAGGTTATGTGCTTCAAGCACCTCACCTTTTTAGTGGAACTATAAAAGAAAATGTTAGATATGGAAAGTTAGATGCGACCGATGAAGAAATAATTGAGGCTTGCAAATTGGTGGATGCTCATAAATTTATCATTCAAATGGAAAAAGGTTATGATACTGAAGTTGGTGAAGGTGGAGGGCTACTATCTACTGGACAAAAACAACTGATATCTTTTGCTAGGGCAATTGTCAGAAATCCGAGATTGTTTGTGCTTGACGAAGCCACTTCATCTATTGACACTGAAACTGAATTGATAATTCAAAGAGCAATAAACAAAGTATTAAAGGGTAGAACAAGTTTTGTCATAGCCCATAGGCTTTCGACTATAAAGAATGCTGATAGAATACTTGTCATACACGATGGAGAAGTAATTGAAGAAGGCACTCACAAAGAGCTTATTAAAAACAAAGGCTATTACTATAAATTATATACAAACCAATTTATTGAAGAAAAAAGCACTCTAGAATTTGAGAAATAAATCTCTTATTAGAATAAATAATGTTATGCCATAAAACATGCCAAATATTACATCTGTTGGATAATGAACTCCAAGGTATATCCTGCTAAAGCTCATTAAAACAGTGTATATGCTAGCTATGATGTAAGCTTTTTTCTTAGAAGCTTGACTTTTATTTTTAGTTAAGATATATGCGATTGTGAATGAGAGGCTTGCTGCAACCATTGCATGCCCACTTGGAAAACTATATGAGGTTTCGATTGCTTTAAAGAATTCTACAGGTCTTTCTCTTTTAATGATGTTTTTTAATAGTGAGTTTATGCCTAGACTCCCTAAAGATGCTGATATTATCATTAATATTTCTCTATATTTCTTTCTGAAGATTAGAAGTACTACTGTTATTGATATAGCTGGAACTAAAAAAGCGGATGAGCCAATAAACGATATAAACTTCATAGCATTTAATAAGTTTGGATATTGATTGTTGTCTAAAAACAAAAGTATGTTTTCGTCAAAACTTAACACAAAGTTAAAGAAACTATCACCTAATGATAACATTAAAATCGAAATAAGTGCTACAATATAAATGTAGTATGATTTAGAAATATTTTTTTTCATTGGTTTCCCCCATGATAAATTTAGGCAGCGAATTCGCTGCCTAATTTATTTTCTTTTCCTTTTTGGTACCATGTGAATGGCTTTATCATCTAACCCTAATGTCGCTTCTGAAAATGCTTCTGATAGTGTTGGATGTGCATGTATAGTCCTAGTTATTGCTTTGGCATCCAATTTATTTGCAATAGCTAAAGCTCCTTCATGAATTAAGTCGTTTGCGTGAGGCCCTATGATATGAACACCTAGTATCACATCATCAGGTGATGCAATTATTTTAACTATCCCTTCAGCTTCCCCTAATGCTACAGCTTTTCCATTTGCAGAAAACATGAATTTGCTAACTTTATAATCTCTGCCCATCTCTTTTAATTTCTCTTCAGTAAAGCCAACCTGTGCTACCTCAGTCATCGTAAACACACAAGATGGATATACATCCAAGTTTATATCTGGGTTTTCTCCTAATATTTTTTCTACTACATATTCTCCTTGAGCAGAAGCCACATGTGCGAGTTGAATGCCTTTTGAGTTTACATCTCCTATTGCGTAAACATGAGGTACTGTAGTTTCAAAATTGTCATCAACTTTGATGCCTTTTGGCGAATATTCTATGCCCACATTTTCTAAGTTTAAGCCATTTACATTTGGAGCCCTGCCTGATGCAATTAAAACATAATCTCCTTCTACTGTAATTTCTTCGTCTTTTTCTTTGTATTTAGCGATTACTTTTAGTTTGTTGTTTTCTCTAATAATTTCTTTTGCTCTGATATCTACATAAACTTCTATTCCTTGCTTTTTCAAAGTTGGAGTGAGTCTTTTAGCAATTTCTTTATCGCCATCTTTTAAAATTCTAGATGCTAAAAGTATGACATTTGACCCTAGTTCTTGGTATATGCTTGCAAATTCAAGACCTATGACTCCTCCTCCTACTACAATTAAAGTTTCAGGTATTTCGTCAAGCTCTAGAAGTTCATCAGATGTGATCACTCCCTCTAAGTCTACACCCTTTGTCTCTGTCATTTGAGCAGAAGAACCAGTTGCTATAATGATATCATCAGCTGTAACTGTTCTTTCTTCACCATTCTTTAAAGTAACCTTCAATGTGTTTGAACTCTCAAAGCTAGCTTTTCCATTTATGAATTCGATATTTTTATAGGAGGATATGAGCTTTTCAACTCCTCCTACGATATTTTCAACAACTTCTTCTTTCCTCTTAAGCAAAGCTTTTCCATTCATTCTAAATCCATCAACTTCAATTCCGAACTCATTTGCCCTTCTTAAGTCCGATAAAATCTTTGCATTAGTAAAATAAGTCTTTGTAGGGATGCAACCTCTATTTAAGCAAGTTCCACCCACTCTTATATTTTCTATTAGTGTCACATCTGCCCCAAGTTGAGCAGCTCGTATAGCTGCTACATATCCTCCTGGGCCAGCACCAATTATTGCTATTTTTTTTGTCAAACAATACACCTACCCTTCGTATTTTACGATGATGTCTCTTGCTGCCTTAACTTCGTTTGGTCTTCTAACCACTGTATTATGTGGTGCGGTCTTTAAAGTTTCTGGATTTTCTTTTGCTTCTTTTGCTATATTCTTCATAGCCTCAATAAATTCATCCAGAGTTTCTTTGCTTTCTGTCTCGGTTGGCTCAATCATAAGAGCCTCATTTATGATAAGTGGGAAATAGACTGTTGGTGGATGATACCCATAGTCTAGCAATCTCTTTGCAACATCTAAAGTTATTACCTCACTTAATGAGTCTTTAAGCCCACCTAAAACAAACTCGTGCTTGTAGATTGTGTCTATTGGCAAATAGTAATCTTCTTTTAAGTGCTCTTTGAGATAATTTGCATTTAGAACTGCCATTTGAGAAGCTTTCTTTAGTCCATCACTTCCCATTGATAGTATATAAGTGTAAGCTCTTACCAATATTCCAAAGTGCCCATAAAAATCCTTTATCTTTCCAATAGACTGTGGATAGTCGTAGTCAAGATAAAATTTTTCATTATCCTTCTTAACTATTGGTACTGGTAAAAATGGAACTAAGTCCTTTTTTACACCTACTGGCCCTGAGCCTGGTCCTCCACCACCATGTGGTGTTGAGAATGTCTTATGCAAATTAAAGTGCACTACATCAAATCCCATATCTCCTGGTCTAGCATAGCCTAATATGGCATTGGCATTTGCACCGTCATAGTATAATAGGCCTCCTGCATCGTGAACTATTTTAGCTATTTCCTTTATTCCTTTGTCAAATAGTCCCAAAGTATTAGGATTTGTAAGCATCAATCCGGCTGTGTCATCCCCCACAGCTTGTCTTAATTGCTCTAAATCAACTAGTCCATCTTTATTTGATTTTATTTCTATAATCTCGTAACCTGCCATAGCTGCTGTAGCTGGATTTGTTCCATGTGCAGAGTCAGGAACGATTATTTTGTTTCTCTTTGTGTCATTTCTGCTTTCATGATATGCTTTTATCAGCATGACACCAGTCAACTCTCCATGTGCTCCTGCTGCTGGTTGAAGAGTTATTTCATCCATTCCAGATATCTCACATAGGTAGTTTTGAAGTTCATACATCAACTCTAATGAGCCTTGTACACAAGATAGTGGTTGATATGGATGAATATTTGCAAAGCCATCTAGTCTAGCCATATCCTCATTGATTTTAGGATTATATTTCATTGTACAAGAACCTAATGGATAAAATCCTGTGTCAACTCCATAGTTTTTATTGGATAAATTTGTATAGTGCCTAATAACATCGACTTCTGATACCTCTGGTAAGTTTAATTCCTCTTTATTTAAAAACTCTTCAGGAATCAAACTTTCAATAGGCTTTTCTTCTATATCTAATTCAGGTAATTTGTATCCAATTCTATCTGGTTTTGAGATTTCAAATATCAGTTTATCGTAATTTCTCATAGTATCCCCTCCAATACGCTCTTTAACTTATCAATATCTTCTTTTTTTCTTACTTCTGTAACAGCATATAAGGAGCTATTTTCGTATTGAGGGTATTCTTTTGATAGATCATATCCACCGATTATCTCATTTTCAAGCAATCTTTGATTTATCTCTTCAGTTGGTTTGTCAGTTTTTAATGCAAACTCTATAAAGAATGGCTTGTTGAATAATGGTTTAACCTTTCCTGATTTGGTTAGTTCTTCATAAGCATAGTGTGCCATTTGTGTGGATTTAAGAGCTACTTCTCTAATTCCCTTTTTGCCTAGTGTCACCATGTACACAGTAGCTGCTAACGAGTTTAACCCTTGGTTTGAGCATATATTCGAGGTTGCCTTTTCTCTTCTTATGTGTTGTTCTCTAGCTGTAAGCGTTAGCACAAATGATCTTTTGCCATCCATATCTTCTGTTTGTCCTACTATTCTACCTGGCATTTTCCTGATATATTCTTTTTTAGCTGCCATAAAGCCAAGATATGGGCCTCCAAAGCTAAGAGGTATGCCTAGGGATTGTCCTTCCCCTACTACTACATCTACCCCTAAATCTCCTGGTCTTTTAAGTATACCAAGTGATATAGGATCAACTGAAGCTACAAAAGTAGTTTTTTTGACTTTGTGAACTATCTCTGACATTTTCTCTAAATCTTCGATTATTCCAAAAAAGTTTGGACTTTGAACTATGACGGCGGCTGTGTTTTCATTTACTAAATTTGAAAGCTCGTCTAAGTCAGTTACTCCGTCATCTATTCCTACTTCAATTACATTTAAATTTTGTGCATGGGCATATGTTTTTAGTATTGTCCTTGCATCCGGTTTAACAGTCTTAGATATTATAATGTTATCTCTTTTAGAATAAGCGCAAGACATCAAAGCAGCTTCTACAACTGCAGTTCCGCCGTCATAAAGTGATGCATTAGATACATCCATGCCTGTCAATTCGCTTATGAGAGTTTGAAATTCAAAGATGTATTGAAGAGTCCCTTGGCTTATTTCAGGTTGATAAGGAGTATATGCGGTATAGAATTCACTTCTGGAGATAATATGATTTACTACTGAAGGAATGTAGTGTTCATATGCTCCAGCTCCTAAATATGAAGTCATTTTCGATACCGAACAGTTCTTGTTAGCAAGCTCCATCAATCTATTTCTTACCTCTAACTCACTCTTTGCTTTAGGTAAATTCAATTCTCTATTCAATTTGACATCTTCAGGTATATCATTAAAAAGTTCTTCGATATCCTTTAAGCCAAGCTTTTTAAGCATCTCTTCCACATCTTTTTGTGTATGTGGTATATAAGGATACATCTTATTCCTCCTCTTCTAAAAAGCTTTCGTAATCATCGCTTGACATAAGTTCATCTAATTCTGATTTATCTTTTAATTCGACTTTTGCAATCCAATTTTCAAAAGCATCTGCGTTTAACAGAGCGGGATCGTCAATTAGTTCTTCATTTACTTCGACTACTTTCCCACTTACTGGAATATATACATCTGCTGCTGCTTTTACTGATTCAACTGCTGCAAAAGCATCTCCTTTATCAAACTCATCATCCACTTCAGGCAAATCTACATATACTATATCGCCTAAATTGTGTTGAGCATGGTCAGTGATGCCGATATAAGCATAATTGCCGTCAACTTTCACCCATTCATGATCCTCTGTGTAATACAATCCTTTTAATACTTTCATCTTAAAACCCCCTATTTTTTCTTATTTAAAAATTTTCTGCTGATTACTTGAGCTTTGCAAGGTTTGTTTCTAATCATTATTTCAATAGGCGTGCCAATTTCAGCAAATTCAGTTTTTATGAGTGCATTGCCTATGTTTTTCTTTAAGGTCGGAGAGTGGTATCCAGTGGTGACATGCCCAATCTTTTCACCATCTTTATACACTTCATATCCCTCTCTAGGTATTCCTCTGTCTATCATTTCAAAACCTACAAGTTTTCTTTTTAACCCTTCATCTAATTGTTTTTTTAAAGCTTCTTTACCTATAAAGTTAGAATTTTTATCTAATTTGACAAAGTATTTAAATCCTGCTTCAAGTGGAGTGATCTCATCATCAAATTCATGTCCATAGAGTGGGAGTGAGGCTTCGAATCTTAGTGTATCTCTGCATCCAAGCCCTGCAGGTTTAATATTTTCTTCTTCTCCTGCTTTTAATATTTCTCTCCATACTTTTACGATATCTTTTCTATCTGTGTAGATTTCAAAGCCATCTTCTCCAGTATAGCCTGTTCTTGAAACCATGGCTTTTACTCCTGCAACTTCTATTCCATCCACAAAGTGGAAGAATTTTAAGCTATTAAGGTCGTAATCGGTGAGCTTTTGCAGCACTTTTTGTGCTTTTGGACCCTGAAGTGCAACTTCGCCTATATTATCAGATATATTTTCCACCTGTACTTCAAAACCATTTATATGTTTTAAAATCCAGTCATAGTCTTTATCAGTGTTTGCAGCATTTACAACTAAGTAAAGATAGTTTTCATCAAAGCGATAAACCAGTAAGTCGTCCACTACTCCACCTTTCTCATTGCACATAAGCGTATAAATAACTTGATTATTCGTCATAGCGCTTATGTCATTTGTCATGAGATAATCGACAAATTTAGTGGCATCTTTGCCTTTTATTGTTATTTCTCCCATATGGGATACATCAAAGAGCCCGCAATCGTTTCTAACAGCTTCATGCTCGGCAACCAATCCTTCGTATTCGACTGGCATTAGCCATCCCGCATACTCAACGATTTTACCGCCGAGCTTTAAATGTTCATCGTAAATAGGCGTTTTTTTTGCACTCATTTAATCACTCCTTCTTTTTTATGATATAATTAATACATAAATATTCTACCCTTGTAATTTTTAATTAAACTATTCTTATGGTAGAATATTTAGAAAAGCGAATTTGTTAGCTTCATTATACATAAGGGGGTATATTAATGCAATATAGTTATTTTACTAACGATAGGTTAAAGGTTTCACAATTAGGTTTTGGATGTATGAGGTTTCCTATATTAAATGGAGATCAAAAGGCAATAGATGAAGAAAAAGCAAGGGAAATGCTAATTTATGCTATTGAAAATGGTGTCAACTACATAGACACAGCTTACCCATATCATGGCGGTATGAGTGAAAAATTCGTTGGAAAAGTATTAAGCGAGGGATATAGGGATAAAGTGTATTTAGCTACTAAAAATCCAGTGTGGTTAGCTAAAACAAAAGAGGATTTCATGAAATACCTTGATGAACAGCTTGACAATCTTAAGACAGACCATATTGACTTTTATTTGCTACACTCTTTGGATGCTGAAAGATTCGATAAAATAGTAGATTTAGAGGTTTTTAACTTTGTTAAAAAAGCTAAAGAAGAAGGAAAAATAAGATACATTGGTTTTTCATTCCATGATGAATATGAAGCGTTTGAAAAAATTGTCGATAGCTATGATTGGGATTTTTGTCAAATTCAACTTAATTATTTAGATAGAAATTACCAAGCAGGTCTAAAAGGTCTTAAATATGCTAAAGATAAAGGATTATATGTAGTAGTTATGGAGCCTGTAAAGGGAGGAAAACTTGCTAAAGCTCCAGATAAGATAAAAAATGTATTTAGCAGAGCTAATATAGATAGATCACCTGCTCAATGGGCACTAAAATGGGTGTTTGATAAAGAGGAAGTATCAGTTGTTTTAAGCGGTATGTCTACATTGGAACAAGTAAAGGAAAATATCGCTGTAGCCAGTGAAAATACGAAACTAACTCCTGATGAAATCAGACTGATTGATGAAGCTACACAGATTTATATGGAAGGCTTTAAAGTAGGATGTACTGCATGTGAATATTGCATGCCTTGCCCATCCGGTGTAAATATTCCAAGAGTTTTTGAGTTGTATAACAATGTGTATGTGTTTGATGAATTGGAAGAATCTAAAAAGATGTATCAAAGGTTAATAGAAAACAATATGGATGCATCAAATTGTATTGAATGTGGAAACTGCGAAGCTGTTTGCCCACAGCATTTGTCAATCATAGAATCATTAAAAGAGGCTGATAAAGTATTGAGATAAATTAGGATTTAAAAAAGCTAGATTGTTTATACAATCTAGCTTTAATATTATCTCTTTGAGAATTGTGGACTCTTTCTTGCTTTTTTAAGACCATATTTCTTTCTTTCTTTCATTCTTGGGTCTCTAGTTAAGTGACCTGCTTTCTTTAACAATGGTCTTAGTTCAGGATCAGCTTCAATCAATGCTCTTGCAATACCATGTCTTATTGCTCCAGCTTGTCCAGTAAATCCACCACCGTGTACATTTACTAAAACATCATATTTATCTAAAGTTTCAGTTACTACCAATGGTTCTTTTGCAATGGTTCTTAGTGTTTCATAGTTAAAATATTCTTCAATGTCTCTATCGTTTACTTTAACTTTGCCGTTTCCAGGAACCAATCTAACTCTAGCAACTGAAGTTTTTCTTCTTCCAGTTCCAGCATATTGCGCTACTGCCATTTACTTATCCTCCCTTCCATTAACTAAAATTCGTATAGTTCTGGTTTTTGAGCTTCGTGTTTGTGCTCAGGCCCACTGTATACTTTTAATTTCTTAAACATTTGTCTACCTAGTGTGTTCTTTGGTAGCATTCCCTTTACTGCCAATTCGATGATTTTTTCAGGATTTTTTTCTATCAATTGGTTGTATGGTACTTGTCTAAGTCCTCCAGGGTATCCAGTATGATATGTGTAGCTCATTTGATTTATTTTATTTCCAGTAAATTTAACTTTTTCAGCATTTATTATAATTACGTAATCGCCAGTATCAACATGAGGTGTGTATATTGGTTTTTTCTTTCCTCTTAATATAGAAGCAACTTCTGAGGCTAATCTTCCTAGTGGTTTACCTGTAGCATCTATTACGTACCATTTTCTCTCTACTTCATTTGGCTTTGCCATGTAGCTTTTCATCTATTTCCCTCCCTACTACGATTAATCATTTATATTCAAATTAATTTGGGTTGTGTTTACAAAAAGTTCCGGGCTCTTTTTAAACACTCTAATATATTCTAATACATGTAAGGGCGCATGTCAAGCAAATCACAAAAAAATAAGCGACCAATTTGATCGCTTATTTTACTTAATTTAAATAGTTTTTTAACTATTGTAATAGTTGAAGTACTTGTTGTGGCATTTGATTTGCTTGAGCAAGCATTGATGTTGCAGCTTGGCTTAGGATGTTGTTCTTTGTGAATTTCATCATCTCTTCTGCCATGTCTACATCTCTAATTCTTGATTCAGCAGCTGATAAGTTTTCTGATGTTGTTGTTAAGTTGTTTATTGTGTGTTCAAGTCTGTTTTGATATGCACCTAATTTAGATCTTTCTTCTGATACTTTTTTTATTGCTGCATCTATAGTTGTTATTGCACCATCAGCACTGGATTGATCTGAAACGCTAAGACCGCTAACTGATAGAGCCCCTGCTTTCATACTTGATATACTTACAGTCAATGCTTCTCCACTATTAGCTCCGATATGGATGATCTTTGATGAGAAAGTCCCATCTAATAAAGCCTGAGTGTTAAATTGTGTTGTATCTGCTATTCTATCTAATTCACTAACTAATTCATTTACTTCCTGTTGTATAGCTGTTCTGTCATCATTTGTATTAGTGTCATTTGCTGCTTGTACTGCCAAGTCTCTCATTCTGTTTAAAATTGAGTGAGTTTCGTTTAATGCTCCCTCAGCAGTTTGAATTAAAGATATACCGTCTTGTGCATTTCTAATTGCTTGATTAAGTCCTCCGATTTGCCCTCTCATCTTTTCAGAAATTGTTAGTCCTGCTGCATCATCTCCTGCTTTGTTGATTCTTAAGCCTGATGATAGTTTTGCTAAAGAGCTGCTCTTTGCATTGTTTGCTGCTGTTAGTCTTGAATAAGTGTTCATTGCTGAAATGTTTTGATTAATTCTCATTTCTCTTCCTCCTTGAATTTTTTATGAACTTCCGTGTTCATTTGTTTTGGCCTATGATCATCTCGGCCAAAGAAGTTTTCCTTCTTGGTTATAGTATCGGAAGAATGAGATATATTTTAATAGCAATTAAAAAAAATTTTTACTTAAATATGTCATAAAAAACTTTTTCTAAGTAAAGCCCTTGTGGTGGGGCAGTATGTCCTGAAAGCCTTCTATCTTGTGCTTCTAATATCAGTTTTATTTCTGATGGGTTCTTCTTTCCTGTCCCAACTTCTACTAGGGTACCTGTGATTATCCTCACCATATTTCGCAAGAAACTCTCGCCTTCTACTACTATATCTATAAATTCATCTCTTTTATGTATCTCTATTGAGTGAAGTGTCCGTATTTTAGATTTTGTAAAGCTTCTTCTTCCTTCAAAGCTTGTAAAATTATGTGTACCAATTAAATACTTAGATGCCTCTTTCATTTTGTTTATATCTAAATTTCTATCTATTTGATAGGCATAATTTCGTAATAGTGGTCTTTCAACATCGCTTAGATAGATCTTATATCTGTATCTTTTTTTAATAGCACTGAAACGTGCATGAAAATCTTTTGGTACTTCATTTGAGTATACTGCTTTTATGTCTTCTGGCAAATACTCATTTAATGCATATTTAAACGATTCCCCTGGTATAGATGTTTCTATAAAAAAATTTGCCACCTGTCCAAGGGCATGGACTTTAGCATCTGTCCTACCTGCCCCTATTAGGGTGACCTCTTTTTTTGTAAGGGTATATATAGCTTTTTGTATCTCTGCTTGAATAGAGTTGGCATTTTCTTGTATTTGCCAACCCGAGTAATTTGTTCCATCGTATTCTAAAGTTAGCATAATGTTTTTCATATTATTCACCAATACCTCGTAGACATTATAAATCCAAAAAATATAAGCATCACTAAAAAAGTAGTAGTATCTTTTTTATCAAATTTTAATTCATTTAATCTTGTCCTACCATCTCCACCTCTATAGCATCTTGCTTCCATGGCTGTTGCAAGTTCATCTGCTCTTCTAAATGCGTTTATGAATAGTGGTACTAGTAATGGGACTAAGCTCCTAGCACGATTGAGTATATTTCCACTTTCAAAATCTGCTCCTCTTGCCATTTGGGCTTTCATTATTTTGTCGGTTTCTTCTAAGAGTGTTGGTATAAATCTAAGTGCAATTGTCATCATCATGGCTAATTCATGTGATGGGAGTCCTATCTTTCTAAATGGTGACAATAGACTTTCAATGCCATCTGTCAATGCAATTGGAGATGTAGTCAATGTAAGCAAAGATGTTCCTGTTATGAGTAGAATCAGTCTAATAGCCATAAATACAGACTGACTTATACCTTCTCTTGTGATTGATATTGGCCCAAGGCTAAATATGACTTCTCCTCTAGTAAATAATAAGTTTATAACAAATGTTATGATGATTATAAACATGAGAGGTTTAAGTCCTTTTATTATGAACTTAATTGGTAATTTGGCAGTTTTTATAACTGTTGCTATGAATAAAATGATGAATATATAAGGATAAAAATCTTTTACAAAAAATAGCGATATTATAAAAAATATAGATGTGAGTATTTTTACTCTTGGATCTAATCTGTGTACCAAAGTATCTCCAGGAAAATATTGTCCTATTGTTATATCTTTAAGCATTTTTAGTACCTCTCAAATATCTAATTAGTTCTTCTTTAGCTTCTTCTATAGTTAAACAATCTTCTCTAACATCATGGCCTCTTTTTTTAAATGCTTTCATGAATTTAGTAACTTGAGGTATATCTAAACCTATGTCTTCTAAAAGGTCAGCTGATTTAAATATCTCTCTAGTCTTATCATGCATAATTACTTTGCCTTTGTGCATCACAAGTATAGTATTGGCAAGCCTTGCTATATCTTCCATGCTGTGAGATACGAGAATGATCGTTATATTTTCTTTTTCATAAAGTTTCTTAATCTCATCTAATATATCATCTCTACCTTTAGGGTCTAAACCTGCTGTAGGTTCATCTAATATTAGAACTTTCGGTTTCATAGCAATTACACCTGCTATTGCAACTCTTCTTTTCTGTCCACCTGATATCTCAAATGGGGATCTATCTTTTAATGTTTCATAATCCAGCCCAACTAATTCCATTGCTTCTTTTACTCTTATTTCTACTTCCTCTTCAGTTAGGCCTAAATTTTTTGGACCAAAAGCTATATCTTTAAATATAGTTTCTTCAAAGAGCTGGTGTTCTGGATATTGGAATACTAATCCCACTTTTCTTCTAGTTTCTTTCATCTTTGTTTCAGGATTAGTTATATCAATGCCATCAATTATTATTTTACCACTGGTTGGTTTTATAAGACCATTTAAATGTTGTACTAATGTTGATTTTCCAGAGCCAGTATGTCCAATCAGCCCAACAAAATCCCCTTCATTAATAGAAACAGAGACATCATCTAATGCTTTTTTCTCAAAGGGGGTACCTGGGTTATAAACAAAATTTAAATTTTCTATTTCTATTATCATAGCGATTCCACCAGCTCCTCAATTGTTATGCAATCTTTCTTTACTTCAAATCCTTCTTTTCTAAGCTCATAGGCTAATTCAGTGACTTGAGGAACATCAAGCCCAAGTTCTTTAAGCTTCTCTACTTGACTAAATATCTCTTTAGGGGTTCCCATGAGCACATTTTCACCATCATGTAGTATCATAACTCTATCAGCTAATACTGCTTCGTCCATAAAATGAGTAATGAGTACTATGGTTTTGTTCTTCTCTTTATTAAGCTTTTTTATAGTCTCCATAACTTCTTTTCTTCCTGAAGGGTCTAGCATTGCTGTCGGTTCATCAAATATTATGCAATCTGGCTCCATTGCTAGAATGCCTGCTATAGCTACTCTTTGTTTTTGTCCACCTGATAATAAGTGCGGGGCATGTTTTTTATATTCTGTCATTCCTACTGTTTCTAGCGCTTCATCTACTCTCTTTCTTATTTCTTTAGGTGGTATCCCTAAATTCTCTGGTCCAAATGCTACGTCTTCTTCTACTATAGTCGCTACTATTTGATTGTCAGGATTTTGAAATACCATGCCTGCTTTACTCCTGATGTCCCATATTTTATCTTCATCTTTTGTGTTTATATCATTGACATAGACTTCCCCTCTAGTAGGAAATATCATACCATTCATCATTTTAGCTAATGTTGATTTCCCTGAGCCATTGTGGCCTAGTATAGCAATAAATTCTCCTCTTTTTACTTCTAGGCTTAAGTCTTTTACGGCCAGCTGAATAGAATCATCGATATAAGATTTATATTCATAACTTACATTTTCTATTTTAATCATAATTTCATTTTCCATTAGAGTCTCCTCTGAACTTAATGTATTCTCAACTAAATATAACATATTGTTAATTTGATTGCAATTGTTGTTTAATTAAGATAAATAGCACAAAGGGACTAAGCTTTAACTTAATCCCCTTCCCATTATACCAATTCTAGTATTGCGATTTCAGCTCCGTCTCCTCTTCGTGGTCCAACTCTAAGGACTCTAGTGTATCCACCATTTCTGTCTTTGTATTTTGGGCCAATCTCATCAAACAGTTTTTTTACTACTTCTTCATCATATATATAAGCCAAGGCTTGCCTTCTTGCGTGCAGATCTCCTCGTTTAGCCAAGGTTATCATTTGGTCAGTCATCCTTTTTGTTTCTCTAGCTCTTGTTACAGTAGTTTCAATTCTACCTTCTCTGAGTAGGGATGTAACTTGATTTCTAAGCATAGCTTTTCTATGATCAGATGGTCTGCCAAGTTTTCTTAATGTTGTCATTTCATTCCCTCCTTGCTTGTTAAAATTACTCCTCGCTCTTCTTTAGGCTAAGTCCCAATTCGGCAAGTTTTTTCTGTACTTCTTCTAGAGATTTCTTCCCTAAATTCCTAACTTTCATCATGTCTTCTTCAGTTTTTTGTGTCAATTCCTCTACAGTATTAATTCCTGCTCTCTTTAAGCAATTATAGCTTCTAACAGACAAGTCTAGTTCTTCTACTGTCATCTCTAAGGCCTTGCCTTTTGGTTCTTCTTCTTTTTCAACCATTATCTCCACATCATTAACTCTGTCTGTTAGTCCTATGAATAAATTCAAATGTTCCATGAGTATTTTAGCTCCTAAAGAAGTTGCTTCATCTGCACTCATAGTTCCATTTGTCCAAACTTCGAGTTCTAATTTATCATAGTCTGTTATTTGCCCAACTCTAGTGTTTCCTACATGAAAATTGACTTTAGTAACTGGTGTGAAAAGGGAATCAACCGGAATCACTCCAACAGCTTGCCCTTCCTTTTTATTTTTTTCAGCTAGGTTGTAACCTCTACCTTTGATTAGTTCCATCTCCATGTAGAGTTTTTCCCCTTCACTGACTGTGGCAATATGCAGATCTTTATTTACTATTTCCACATCAGCACCAGCTTTTATATCTCCAGCAGTTATCTCTTTTGGTCCTATTTCATCTATTATCATAGTCACAGGTTCATCAGAATACATTATTGCAGCAATTTCTTTTATATTAAGAATGATTTCTGGAACATCTTCAACCACTCCTGGTATGGTTGAAAATTCATGCATCACACCTTGAATTTTTATTGTTGAGATGGCTGCCCCTGGTAGTGAAGATAGAAGCACTCGTCTTAAAGAATTCCCTAATGTAGTGCCATAGCCTCTTTCGAGTGGTTCTACAACGAATTTACCATATTTCCCGTCTTCTGATAACTCTACAACTTCTATCTTTGGCCTTTCGATTTCTATCATAAACAATAACCCTCCTTAAAAAAGTTTTTATATGGACGAGGGCAACTAGTTTTGCAATTATTATTTTGAATATAACTCAACGATTAAGTGTTCTTCTACTGGAAGATCTATATCTTCTCTTGAAGGTTGAGCTACTATAGTACCTCTCATTTTTTCAGCGTCTACATCTACCCATTGAACAGTATTTCCAGCTTTGTTTTCCATTAATGATTTGAATTTTTCACTGGATTTGCTTTTCTCTTTTACTTCTATTGTATCTCCAACATTAGTTATGAGTGATGGTATATCTGCCTTTCTTCCATTTAGCAAGAAATGCCCATGAGTTACTAGTTGTCTTGCTTCTGCTCTTGATGAAGCAAATCCCATTCTATATACAACATTGTCTAATCTCATTTCCAATAATTGAAGTAAGTTTTCCCCTGTTATACCTTTCATTTTATCTGCTTTATCAAAGTACATTCTCATTTGTGATTCTGTTAAACCATAAAATCTACGTACTTTTTGTTTTTCTCTAAGCTGCATACCATATTCAGTTGATTTTTTTCTACCTTGGCCATGTTGTCCTGGCGCAAAATTTCTTTTATTTAATGCACATTTGTCGCTGTAACATCTGTCGCCTTTTAAAAACAACTTTGTTCCTTCTCTACGGCATAGTCTGCAGCTTGGTCCTGTATATCTTGACATCTAATTGTACACCTCCTGTTATACTCTTCTTCTCTTAGGTGGCCTGCAGCCGTTGTGAGGAATTGGAGTTACGTCTTTGATTAAGCTTACTTCAAGTCCTGAAGCTTGAAGTGATCTTATAGCGGCTTCTCTACCTGAACCAGGTCCCTTTACATATACTTCTACTGTTTTCAATCCATGTTCCATTGCTTTTTTTGCAGCTTCTTCTGCTGCTTCTTGTGCAGCAAATGGAGTTGATTTTCTTGAACCTCTAAAGCCCAATTGTCCTGCTGAAGCCCAAGAAATTACATTTCCTTGCATATCTGTCAAAGTTACCATTGTATTGTTAAATGTTGAGGATATATGCGCTTGTCCTCTTTCTATATTTTTACGTTCTCTTCTTTTTATACGTGTGGTTTTACCTTTTTTTGGTGCCAACTTTGCTTCCCTCCTTTTCCTACTTGTTCTTAGTAGCTAATTTCTTTGGACCTTTTCTAGTCCTTGCATTTGTCTTTGTCCTTTGACCTCTTACTGGAAGCCCTCTTTTGTGTCTTATCCCTCTATAACAGTTTATATCTTTTAATCTCTTAATGTTCATAGCTACTTCTCTTCTTAAGTCACCTTCTACTCTATATGTGTCTATTACTGCTCTTAGGTTAGAGATTTCAGATTCTGTTAGGTCTTTTACTCTAGTATCTGGGTTTACTCCAGCTTTTTTAAGAATTTCATTAGCTCTAGGTCTGCCGATACCATATATATATGTTAAACCGATTTCTACCCTTTTGTCTCTTGGTAAGTCAACGCCTGCGATTCTGGCCATAAATTTGGTACACCTCCTATTTAAATATTAACCTTGTCTTTGTTTGTGTTTAGGGTTTTCACAGATGACCATTACTTTCCCATTTCTCTTTATTATTTTACATTTTTCGCACATCTTTTTAACGGATGGTCTTACTTTCATATTATCCCTCCTATGCTACTTGTTTCTCCAAGTAATCCTGCCCCTAGTTAAATCATATGGTGATAATTCCACAGTAACTTTGTCTCCTGGAAGAATTCTGATATAATTCATTCTGAGTTTTCCAGAAATATGGGCTAAAATCTCATGTCCGTTATCTAGTCTTACTCTAAAAATGGCATTTGGAAGCGCATCTATTACTGTGCCTTCTACTTCTATTACATCTTTTTTAGCCATTGGATTCGAACCTCCTGTTCTATCTTTTAGAAACTCTTATTGAAAGGTTCTAATATTTTTCTTATATATGCATTGTTTATTTTTACTTCATTTTCTATCTTGTCTTTCATTTCTTGAATAATTGTATTATACACAACTAAGTGCTTTACTTTCTTTTTTTTGGGGTTGTCTAATTTTCTCAAATCTCCATCTACGACATAGACATGTTCTTTGTCTATTATTTCTAGTATGACGAAGATCCTACCTTTGTCTCGTCCTGCTCTAGACTTAACCACCTGCCCGATGGATAAGTCATCAGTGGAATCCATTATAGTTTTCACCTCTTTATTTTTCTAAAGCATTTATAATTTGATCAAATGTGTTCTCGATAGACTGTGATCCATCAATGTTAACAAGGATTTCTCTATTTTTATAATACTCTATAAGAGGCTTTGTTTGATTGATATAAACTTCGATCCTCTTTTTTATTGTTTCCTCTTTATCATCATCCCTTTGATAAAGTTCTCCGCCACATTTATCGCAAATGCCTTGTTGTTTAGGAGGATGAAATTTAATGTGGTAAGTAGCGCCGCAGTTTTTACAGAGTCTTCTTCCAACTGCTCTTTCGATTAGAAGCTGTGTATCTAGAAATATATTTATCGCAGCATCAAGTTTAGTCCCCATTTTAGCTAATTCTTCATCTAAAACTTCAGCTTGTTTTATGGTTCTTGGATATCCATCTAATAAAAAACCATTTTTACAATCGCTTTTTTTGATTCTATCCTTAACGATGTCTACTACAAGTTCATCAGGGACAAGTAGGCCTGCATCCAAATAATGTTTAACCTCTTTCCCTAAAGGAGTATTTTCCTTTATGTTCATTCTAAATATATCTCCAGTAGATATGTGGGGGATATTGTATCTCTTAACAATCGCCGATGCCTGTGTTCCTTTTCCAGCTCCTGGCGGCCCCAACAATATTAGCCTCATTTCATCATCTCCTAATTAGTTATTTTAAGAAACCTTTATAGTGTCTCATCAACATTTGAGATTCGATTTGTTTTACAGTTTCAAGAACTACACCTACAACTATAATTACAGCAGTCCCACTAAAGTTGACCTGCATTCCCATCAATCTCGATATAAGGATTGGTAGTGAGGCAAGTATTGCTAATGAAACTCCTCCTACAAATGTAATTCTATTTACAACCTTTTGTAAATAATCTGATGTTGGCCTTCCTGGTCTAATTCCAGGTATAAATCCACCATGTTGTTGCAAATTCTTTGAATATTCAACAGTGTTAAACTGTATTGTAGTATAAAAATATGTGAAGAATATTATTAGTACAACATTTAGTACTAGATAAACTACCAAACCTACAGTACCTTGTGGTGTAAGATATTTAGTTATCCAGTTTGAAACTCCACCACTCCAGAAAAGAGAAATAGTTTGAGGCAATGACAACAATGATGATGCAAATATTACTGGTATTACCCCTGCCATTAATACTTTGATTGGTATATGTGTATTTTGTCCTCCATACATCTTTCTACCTACTACTCTTTTAGCATATTGTACTGGTATTTTCCTTTCTCCTTGTTGAAGAGCTACTACAAATGCTACAGTCAATAACATTATTACTAGATATATAATCATCGAGATAATGCTAATTTGTCCTGCTTGTACCAATCTAAATTTGGAAATAAAATCAGAAGGTAGTTTTGCTATTATCCCAATGAAAATCAATAGTGAAATTCCGTTTCCGATCCCTTTTTCTGTAATTAATTCACCTATCCACATTAAAAATGCCGTACCAGCAACCATTGATAGTATTACAATTACATTCTGCATTGCATTTGTTGTTTCTAAAGCGGATCTAAATAATCCAAATGTATAACCAGATGCTGTTACTAAAGCTAGCACAATTGCACTATATCTTGTGATTCTATTTATTTTCTTTCTTCCTTCTTCTCCTTCTTTTGCTAATTCCTCTAGTCTAGGAATAGCTATAGTTAGAAGCTGAATGATGATGGATGCTGTGATATATGGATATATGTTAGCAGCAAATATACTAAATTCACTAAATGTTCCACCTGCCATCATGTCTAAAAATTGCAAGATAGATCCTTGATTTGCATTAAATATTGTTCTTATGATCTCTTTGTTCATATAAGGAACTGGTATGGCTGCTCCTAATCTTACAACGCCTAGCATAAGCATGGTGAATATCATTTTCTTTCTAAGCTCAGGTATTTTCCATGCATCTCTCAAGGTAGTAAGCATCTAAATCACCTCTGCCTTTCCCCCGCAAGCTTCGATTTTCTCAGCAGCAGATTTACTAAATTTGTGAGCTTTAACCGTAAGCTTAACATCTAATTCTCCGTCGCCAAGAATTTTTATTCCAACTTTGTTTTTATTTAATTTTACAATCCCCTCTTCTAATAGAATTTCTGGAGTAACGACGGTGTTTTCTTCAAATCTATTTAAATCAGATAGATTTACAATAGCATATTCTTTAGCAAATATATTTGTAAATCCTCTTTTTGGAGTTCTTCTGAATAAAGGCATTTGACCTCCTTCAAATCCTGGTCTAACGCCACCTCCTGATCTCGCATTCTGTCCTTTATGACCTTTGCCAGATGTTTTACCGTGTCCTGATCCTATACCTCTACCAAGTCTTTTCTTTGGCATAGTACCTCCGCCAGCATTTGGTCTTATGTTATTTAGCTTCAATTAGCACACCTCCTTTACTAGTCTATTATTTCAACCATGTAGTTAATTTTATTAATCATACCTCTAATCTGAGGGGTATCATTTTTTTCTATAACTTGGTTAACTTTCCTGAATCCAAGTGCTTCTACAACTTTTCTTTGGCTCTCAGGTTTCCCAACGGGACTCTTAATAAGCTTTATTTTAATTGTAGCCATTTTTCTCCCCCTAACTGAATAATTCTTCTACTGTTTTCCCTCTCAATTTTGCAACATCTTCTGCTCTTTTTAATGAGCTAAGAGCTTCTATTGTAGCGTTAACAACATTTCTAGGGTTGTTAGTACCGAGGGATTTTGTTCTTATATCTTTAATTCCTGCTAACTCACAAACTGCACGAACTGCGCCTCCTGCGATAACTCCAGTACCTTCTTTTGATGGTTTTAAAAGCACTCTTCCTGCACCAAATACCCCTGTTACTTCGTGAGGAATTGTAGTTCCAACTAGAGGTACTTCGATTATATGTTTTTTAGCGTCTTGTACAGCTTTTCTGATAGCTTCAGGTACTTCCAAAGCTTTAGCCATGCCTACTCCAACATGACCATTCCCATCTCCTACAACTACAAGTGCACTAAATCTAAAGTTTCTACCGCCCTTAACAACTTTAGTAACACGATTTATGCTAACAACTCTTTCTTGTAAATCTAATTCGCTTGCATCTATAAATGAACGTTCCATTAATTCCCCTCCTTCTATTAGAACTTAAGGCCTGCTTCTCTTGCTCCTTCAGCAAGTTCTTTTACTCTCCCATGATAAATATATCCACTTCTATCAAAGACAACTTCTGTTATCCCTTTTTCCATTGCTCTTTTTGCAATTGTTTCTCCTATTACTCTAGCAGCTTCTTTGTTTTTTGTTGATGTCAAATTTAATGATTTGTCAAGTGTTGAAGCTTGTGCTAAAGTATTTCCGTTTACATCATCTATTATTTGAGCATAAATATGACTTGTACTTCTATAGACATTTAATCTTGGTTTCACAGGAGTGCCTTTTACCTTTTGCCTTACTCTTCTATGTCTAATTTTTCTTTTTTCGTTTTTATCTATTTTCTTTAGCAAATCTGTTCACTCCTTTCTACTTACCAGTCTTGCCGACCTTACGTCTGACAACTTCATCTGAGTATTTAATACCTTTGCCCTTATATGGCTCAGGTCTTCTTAAGTCTCTAATTTTTGCTGCGTAATTACCAACTTTTTGTTTTTCGATTCCTTTTACTATGATCTTGTTTGGAGCTGGTACTTCTACAGTTATTCCTTCAGGATCTGTTAATTCAACTGGATGAGAATAACCAAGAGTAAGAACTAATTTGTTCCCTTGTTTTGCTGCTCTATATCCTGTTCCTACTATGTCTAGGCTCTTCTCAAAGCCTTCTGTTACTCCAGTTATCATATTTGCTATTAATGTTCTAGAAAGACCATGTAAAGATTTATGTCTTTTTAAATCAGATGGTCTGGATACTGTCAAAACTCCATTATCTATTTTTATTTCCATATCTGGACTTATTTGTTCTGTTAATTTTCCTTTTGGGCCTTTTACTTCTACCAAGTTCTTATCAGATATTTTAATTTCTACTCCACTTGGTATATTGATAGGCTTCAACCCAATTCTTGACATGAGTGCACCTCCTATTCAAATAATCATTTATTACCAAATGTAGCAGATTACTTCCCCGCCTACATTTTCTTTTCTAGCTTGTCTGTCTGTCATTATTCCCTTTGAAGTAGAAATGATTGCTATTCCTAGTCCTCCTAAAACTCTAGGTAGTTCTTCGTTCTTAGCATATACTTTAAGTCCCGGCTTAGATATTCTCTTTATTCCACTGATTATCTTTTCACCGTTCTTGCCGTATTTTAAATCTATTCTTATGATTCCTTGCTTTCCATCGTCTATAACATCAAATCCCTTTATGAATCCCTCTTCTAAGAGAATCCTTGCGATTTCTTTCTTTATTTTTGACGCTGGTATATCAACTGAATCGTGTTTTGCACTGTTAGCATTTCTGATTCTCGTTAGCATATCTGCGATTGGATCTGTCATCATAGTTGTTACCTCCTTTCAAACGTTAGTTTTACCAACTAGCTTTTTTAACACCTGGAATTTGCCCGTTATATGCTAATTCTCTAAAACAAATACGGCAAACACCATATTTCCTCAAGTAAGCATGAGGTCTTCCACAAATCTTGCATCTATTGTATTCACGTGAGCTAAACTTTTGTTTTCTTTGTTGTTTAGCTATCATTGATTTTTTAGCCAAATTATTTCCCTCCTTTTTACTTTCTAAAAGGCATCCCCATTTTTTCTAAGAATACTTTTGCTTCTTCGTCTGTTTTGGCACTTGTTACGATTATTATATCCATACCTCTTATAGATTCAACTTTATCGTACTCGATTTCTGGGAATATTAGTTGCTCTTTTACACCAATCGCATAGTTTCCTCTTCCATCAAATGATGTATCACTTACGCCTCTAAAGTCTCTTACTCTAGGGAGGGCAATATTCATAAATTTATCTAAAAAGTCGTACATTCTATCTCCTCTAAGTGTTACCTTAGCCCCAACATTCATACCTTCTCTAACTTTAAAGTTAGCAATAGACTTTTTGGCTTTAGTTACTACTGGTCTTTGCCCTGTAATAAGTGCTAATTCATTTACTGCTGATTCTAAAACCTTGGGATTGTCTCTAGCTTCCCCTATTCCCATATTTATAACGATTTTTTCTAATTTAGGTACTTCCATAACGTTTTTGTAGTTAAACCTCTCCATCATGGCAGGAACTACTTCTTCCATGTACTTTGTCTTTAATCTGGAAGTCATTTATTTACCTCCTCTCACTGTTATTTATCTAAAACTTCTCCACATTTTTTACATACTCTTACCTTGGTACCATCAGCTTCAAATTTATGCCCTATTCTAACTCCTTTTTTATCTTTTGAACAATAGAACATAACCTTTGATGCATTTATTGGCGCTTCGAATTTTACAATTCCACCAGGATTTGTTGGCCCTTGAGGTTTTTTATGTCTTGTTACAATATTTACACCTTCAACGATAACCTTATTTTCTCTAGGAAAAGCTTTCATTACTTTCCCAGTTTTTCCCTTATCTTTACCTGAAATTACAACTACTGTGTCTCCACTTTTTATGTTCACGCTCTACACCTCCTCTTAAATTACTTCCGGTGCCAAGGATATAATCTTCATATAATTTCCTCGTCTTAATTCTCTTGTTACTGGTCCAAAAATACGAGTCCCCACTGGGTTTTTGTCATCTTTAATAATTACTACTGCATTATCATCGAATTTTATATATGAACCGTCAGATCTCCTTACCCCTCTTTTAGTTCTAACGATAACCGCTTTAACAACTTGGCCTTTTTTTACAACTCCACCAGGCGTTGCACTTTTGACAGTACAAACTACTACATCCCCGATATTTGCATATTTTTGATTGTTGCCTCCTAATACTCTGATAACTAGAACTTCTTTAGCACCAGAATTGTCAGCTACTCTTAAACGGGTTTCGGTTTGAATCATTCAAAATACCTCCCTTCGCTAA
>NZ_JBSQIL010000025.1:0-22538 GCF_055108775.1 Soehngenia sp.
TTAATTTTACTATAAATCCTGCGTTCTTTTGAGTGCAGGATTTATTTTTTTATGCAAAAGGAGCTGTGCACTAATTTAGTGCGACAGCCCCTTTTTTATATTATGGATGAAGTTTGGGAGGTCTTATGATGAATTTTAATTATAATTTACCTAAAGAATTAATAGCTCAAGTACCATTAAAGGATAGAGCAAGTTCTAGGTTAATGGTTGTTGATAGAAACACAGAAGAAATTAGAAATACTATATTTAGAAATATAATTAATGAGTTGAACCCTGGAGATTGCTTAGTATTAAATGATACAAAAGTTTTACCTGCCAGATTATTTGGACATAGGAAAAACAAAGAAGAGAAAATTGAAGTATTATTGCTTAAAAGAATCTCTGACGATTTATGGGAATGTTTAGTAAGACCTGGGAAAAAGATGAAATTAGGTACTGAAATTGAGTTTGGTGAAGTTTTGTGTGGAAAGGTAATAGATATATCTGATGATGGACTTAGAATTATTCAATTTTCTTATGAAGGAATATTCGAAGAAGTTTTAGATGAATTAGGAGAAATGCCACTACCACCTTATATAACAGAAAAACTTGAAGAAAAAGATAGATACCAAACTGTGTATTCTAAAAATATTGGTTCAGCAGCTGCTCCTACAGCTGGATTGCATTTTGATAATTTGCTGTTAAAAGAAATAGAAGATAAAGGAATTAAAACTGCATTCTTAACACTTCATGTTGGACTTGGCACTTTCAGGCCTGTTAAAGTAGAAAATATTGAGGAACATAAGATGCATGCTGAATATTATGAACTAAGCGAAAAATATGCAAATGTAATCAATACCTCAAGATCAAAAGGAGGAAGGATTATAGCAGTTGGTACCACATCAATGCGAACATTAGAAACCATATCTGATGAAAATGGATTGGTTAAAGCAAAATCAGGATGGACAGATATTTTTATTTATCCAGGCTACAAGTTCAAAATAGTAGATGGCTTAATTACAAATTTTCATCTGCCTGAATCTACATTATTGATGCTGATTTCTGCATTTGCCAATAGAGACTTAATCATGAAAGCTTATTCCATTGCAATTAAAGAGAAATACAGATTTTTTAGCTTTGGAGATGCAATGTTTATCAAATAGGAGGAGAAAATGACTTTAAGATTTGAATTATTAAAAGAATCAAAAGAGTGTATGGCTAGGCTAGGGAAATTAGAAACACCTCACGGAACTATAGAAACTCCAATATTTATGCCTGTAGGTACAAGAGCAACAGTCAAAGCTATGACCCCTGATGAGTTGAAAAAATTGGGAGCTCAGATTATTTTATCCAACACATATCATCTTTATTTAAAACCAGGGCACAAATTAGTAGAAAAAGCTGGTGGTTTGCATAAGTTTATGAATTGGGATAGACCAATTTTAACAGATAGTGGTGGGTTTCAAGTATTTAGTCTAACAGATTTAAGGAAAATCCATGAAGATGGTGTAGAATTTAGATCCCACATAGATGGATCAAAACATTTTATCAGTCCTGAAATTTCAATTGATATTCAAAATTCATTAGGGTCAGATATTATGATGTGCTTTGATGAATGTGTTGCATATCCATCTGATTATGAATATACAAAACAATCAATGGAAAGGACTTCTAGATGGGCTTTAAGGTGTAAAGAGCATCATAATAATTGGGAAAAACAAGGATTGTTTGGCATAGTTCAAGGTGGAGTATATAGAGATTTAAGAAAAGAAAGTGCACAAACACTAGTTGACATGGATTTCAGCGGATATGCTGTCGGAGGTTTAAGTGTGGGAGAACCTAAAGATATAATGTGTGATATTTTAGAGTATACAACCCCGTTTCTTCCTAAGAATAAACCAAGGTATTTAATGGGAGTTGGAAGCCCGGATTTTCTTTTTGAAGCAGTAGAAAGGGGAATTGACATGGCGGATTGTGTACTCCCAACAAGAATTGCAAGAAATGGGACAGCAATGACAAGCCGTGGGAAAATAATAATTAAAAATGCTAAATACATCGATGATTTTGGACCACTAGATCCTGAATGTGATTGCTATACATGCAAAAATTATTCTCGTTCTTATATTAGACATTTGTTTAATGTAAACGAAATTTTAGGACTTAGGCTGACCACAATTCACAATCTGTATTTTCTGTTAAAATTAATGGAAAATATAAGAAAATCAATAAAAGAAGATAATTTTTTGGAATATAAAAAAATATTCTATAAAAACTATGGATATATCAAAGAATAGTAGAGCTTTTTTAACTTTTATTGTATAATATATTAAGAAAAGGAGTGATAAAGTGGAAGCATTACAAGCATTACTATTACCTATAGCTTTTTTAGCTATTTTTTACTTTTTAGCAATTAGGCCTCAAAGAAAAAAGGAAAAAGAAATCAAACAAATGAGAGAAAGTTTGAGAGTTGGGGATGAAATTGTAACTATTGGAGGACTATATGGTAAGATTATAAAAGTAAAAGATGATTATGTTACTTTGGAAGTTGGTCCTTCTAAGACAAAGATGGATTTTGCAAAATGGGCGATTGGGTCTGTTGTTAAATCAAAACCATCAAGTGACTCGAAAGCAAAAGACCATGAATCTCATGAAGAAGAAAGTTCTGAAAATAACTAAAAAATCTTTCTAAAAGAAAACTTCTATTAGAAGTTTTCTTTTAAGGGAATTTTGATTTAGGTTTTTACTAAAATATGATATAATAATTTTGCTTTTTATTATCTAGAATAATCAAGGAGGAATTATAATGGAATACATAAAAACATTAACAAATAAAAACTTAAAAGAAACTACTTTATATGCTGGATGTGGGGAATGCCAGACATCATGTCAATCTGCATGTAAAACATCATGCACAGTTGGAAATCAAAAATGCGAAAATGAAAAGGCGAATGAAAAGTAGTGGTTTACCACTACTTTTTATTTAGCAGGTGAGGGATGAATATGAATATGAACAAAGGTAGGATACATAAATTTTATTTGAATGAGAAATATATTGTGCTTGACATAAATAGTGGTTCAGTACATGTAGTTGATGAAATAGTATATGATATTATTGAGTACTATGAAGAGTATAATTTTGAAGAAATAGCCACTAAGTTAAGAAATAAGTATGAATACACTAATATATTAAGTGCATACAATGAAATAAAACAGCTAGAAAATGAGGGTCTTATTTTTTCTGAAAATATGGATATAAATTTGGAATACAATAAAGAAAATATAGTTAAAGCTATGTGCTTACATGTAGCCCATGACTGCAATTTGAAGTGTAGGTATTGCTTTGCTTCCCAAGGAAATTTCAATGGAGAAAGGAAGCTAATGGATCTAGAAACTGGCAAGAAAGCACTTGATTTTTTAGTAAAATCATCAGGTAACAGGCGGAACTTAGAAGTAGATTTTTTTGGCGGGGAACCATTGATGAATTTTGATGTTGTAAAAGAATTAGTCTTTTATGGCAGAGAATTAGAAAAAAAATCTAACAAACATTTTAGGTTTACTATTACGACAAATGGACTATTATTAAATGAAGAAAATATGAGATTTATTAATGAAAATATGGATAACATTGTACTTAGTTTAGATGGTAGAAAAACCGTAAATGATTATATGAGAATGACATTAAATGACAATGGAAGTTATGATATCATAGTGCCAAAGATTAAAGAAATGATAAAACTTAGGAAAGATAAAGATTATTATGTTAGAGGAACTTTTACATCTAAAAATTTAGACTTTTCAAGAGATTGTATCGAGTATTATAATCATGGATTTAAAAACATATCAATGGAGCCTGTTGTAACTGATCCAGATAAAGATTATGCTATTAGAGAAGAACACATTGAAACAATAATGAAAGAGTATGAGGAATTTTCAAAGATTTACATGAATCTAAGAAAAGAAAGCCCTGACTTTTTGTTCTTCCATTTCATGATTGATTTAAATCAAGGACCTTGTGCGGTAAAAAAATCAGTAGGCTGTGGAGCTGGAAGCGAATATATAGCAGTAACACCTGAAGGTGATATATACCCATGTCATCAATTCGTAGGTGAAGAAAAATTCAAGTTGGGTACTTTAGAAACGGGTATAATTAATATTGAATTAAGAGAGCAGTTTAAATCGGCTAATGTAAATTCTAAGGATAGCTGCAAATCATGCTGGGCTAAATATTATTGTAGTGGTGGGTGCCATGCAAATGCATATTATTCTAATAATAGCATAATGAAACCACATGATATAAGTTGTAAAATGGAAAAGAAAAGGATTGAATGTGCACTATCAATTTTAGCAAATGAATAAATTGGAGGCAATGATGAAAAAAAGTTTAACTATTTTAATTCTTATAATATTTATAATCTCTACACTTTCATACATCGCTATTTTTGGTATGAACATTGGAGGAATTTCAGTTCCAAACGTAAAAGAATCACTGGATTTGGGTTTGGATTTAAATGGAGGTATTTATGTAATTTTAGAAGCACAGACAGATAAAACCGGTGATGAACTTGATAGAATAATGCAACAAACTAAGTCAATTATACTTCAAAGGGTAGATGGACTAGGTGTATCTGAGCCTAATGTAGTAATTGAAGGTAATAACAGAATTAGAGTAGAATTAGCAGGTATTAGTGACCCACAACAAGCAATTGAATTAATTGGAAAAACAGCTCAACTTGAGTTTTTAGATCCGAATGGGAATGTTGTTTTAACTGGGCAAAACATAATAGATGCTAAAGTAGTATATAAAGAAGATGTATTGACAGGAAATAAGCCAGTGGTTTCAATAGAAATGGACAAAGAAGGTTCAGCGATTTTTTATGAACTAACAAATGAATTATCTGCCTTACCATCTCAAAGTGACAAAACTGTATATATTGTGTTAGATGATAAAATCATTTCAGCTCCTACAGTAATAGAACCAATACAAGACGGAAGACCTATAATCGATGGGGATTTTAGCTTTGAAGAAGCTAACAACTTGGCAACACTTATTAGAGCAGGAGCTTTACCTGTATCAATGAAGGAACTTCAAACTTCTATAATTGGGCCTTCTTTAGGGCTTGAAGCGCTTGATAAAAGTATAATAGCTGCTGGATTTGCAATGTTTTTTATATTTTTATTTATGATAATAATTTATAGAGTGCCTGGTTTTGTTTCTTCTTTAGGATTAATCTTATACACATTAATTGTTCTGTATTTTATGATATTTATAAATGCAAAACTAACATTACCTGGAATAGCAGGACTAGTGTTATCAATTGGGATGGCTGTTGATGCTAATGTTGTAATATTTGAAAGAATAAAAGAAGAAATAATATCTGGAAAATCTATAAGGGTATCCATTAAAACAGGATTTGATAGAGCATTAAGGTCAATATTAGACTCAAATGTAACTACATTAATTGCTGGAATTATTTTATATGTATTTGGGATTGGACCAATTAAAGGTTTTGGTATAACATTAACCATAGGTATTATTGCATCTATGTTAACTGCTGTTTTTTTCACTAAATTCGTGCTTAGAATAATGGCAGATATCACTGGGAACAAAAACCCTTGGTTATATGGAGTTAAGGAGGCTAAAAGGTAATGGACATACTAAAATATAGGAAAATAACATACTTTATATCATTAGCAATCATAGCTCTTGGGGTGATAATGTTTTTTACAAAAGGATTTAATTTGGGTATAGATTTCACTGGAGGTACAATAATAACACTAGATTTAACAGAATATAAATCTATAGATGAATTAAAAACTATAACAGATAAATTTGATGAAAACGCCTCAATAATCCATGAAGGTGAAAGCAAAGACAAAATAATTATTAAAAGTAACAAGGATTTAAGTAATGATGATATAAATTTACTGATAGATGAATTTAGAAGTCAATACGGTATAGATAATAATAATTATCAAACTGAAAAATTTGGGCCAAGTATGGGAAATGAAATTTTTAGAAGAGCTATAATTTCTATATTGGTAGCACTTATTTTTATGCTAATATATATATCAATTAGGTTTCAGTTTAATTTTGGATTAGCAGCTATTATAGCTCTAGTACATGATACTCTGATTATGGTTTCTTTATATTTAATTTTTAATTTCCCGGTTAATAGTGCATTTATAGCAGCTATATTAACAATATTAGGTTATTCAATAAATGATACAATTATCGTTTTTGATAGAATAAGAGAAGAACTTAGTCTAGACAAGAAAGTAAAACTGGACGTTCTAATTAATAACAGCATAAAGAAGACCCTTAGGAGGACAATCTTTACTTCACTAACAACAATAATGGCAGTGTTATGCCTTTATGTTTTTGGAGTGGATGCAATAAGACAATTGGCACTACCATTAATGTTTGGAATGATTGCAGGAACATATTCGACTTTATTTATAGCAAGCCCGATATTATATAATTTAGAATTAAAAAAATAATTTATTTAAAGGGGGCAAATAAATGAGAAAGAGCTTAATACTAACTTTTGTTTTATCACTAGTTATAATTATATTTGCAATCAACAACAATGCTGCAGTTACAATCGATTTGATTTTTTCTCAGATTGAAATATCTCAGGCCATAGTGATATTTTTTAGTGTATTATTAGGGGCTGCAATTGCATCAATCGTAAGTTGGATAAGAGAAATGAAGTTAAAAAAAAATATAAAACAACTTAATTTAAAAATTGAAGAATTAAACAAAACGATTTTCAATCTAGAGGAGACTATCAAAGAAAAAGAGGAGCAAATAAGATTGCTTTATTTAAAAGATGAAAATTAAATGTGTTTAAATCAATCTATTGTTTCAACAAGTAATAGAATTTAGATAAAATTGTCTAAATTCTTTTTTTGGAGTGAAAAATTTGGAAAAGTGGTATATAAGAAATAAAACTGGAAATATAGACAAAATATCAAATAAATTTAATATTTCTAAAGTCCTAGCAAAGTTATTAGTAAATAGAGACATCATCGATAATGAAAGTATCAATAATTTTTTATATCCCGATATAAATAATCAATATGATGAGCTGTTATTTAACGATTTTCAAATTGCAATTAATATCATTAAAAAAAAGATATCAGAGAATAAAAAGATAAGGGTTATTGGAGATTATGATGTTGATGGTATCTCTTCAACATATATACTATATGATTGTTTAAATAAAATAGGAGCAGATGTTGATTTTTACATTCCACATAGAGTAAATGATGGGTATGGTATTAATAAAACAATTGTTTTAGAAGCAAAAGCTAAAGGAATTGACACTATTATAACGTGTGACAATGGTATTTCACAATTAGAAGCTTTGGAAATAGCAAAAAATATGGACATGACATACATTATCACTGATCATCATGACATCGCAACTGAAAACAACAATAAGAACAATCCGATTTTTAATTTAGCAGATGTCGTAATAAACCCCCATAAGTATTCATGCAAATATCCAAACAAGAGTATTTGTGGAACAGGTATAGCTTATAAACTAGCTCGAAGTTTGCAGAGAACTTATAAAATACCACATTATAATACAAATTATATAGAATTTGTTGCACTTGCTACTATATGCGACATAGTTGATATGAGAGATGAAAATAGAATTTTTGTAGTTGAAGGACTAAAAAAAATAAAAAATACTGAAAATATAGGATTAAGAACATTATTAAATAAATGCGGTTTAATGGATAAGGAAATAAACACTTATCATATAGGTTTCATTCTTGGACCAATATTCAATGCAACTGGAAGGCTTGAAAGTGCTTTATTAGCTCTAGAATTGTTGACAACTAACGAGCCAGATAAAGCAAGTGATATTGCTGATAAATTGATTGAGCTTAACCAAGAGAGAAAGGATATGACTCAAGAAAGTTTAGACAGAATTTTTAATACAATTGAAAATTCGTATACGAATGATAAAGTTTTAGTAGTATATAATCCTAAGGTACATGAAAGTGTAGCAGGTATAGTGGCTGGTAAAGTAAAAGAAAGATACCATAAACCGGCAATAATTCTAACAAAGTCTAAAAATCATGTAAAAGGTTCTGCTCGTTCTATAGAAGAATATAATATTTATAACGAATTGTTTAAATGTAAAGATATTTTACTAAATTTTGGTGGGCACCCTATGGCAGCAGGGCTATCACTAGATGAATCTATGATTGAACATTTAAGATATAAGCTTAATAATTTAACAACACTAACTGATGAAGATTTAATTGATAAAATATATATAGACTTACCATTGCCTATTGAAAATTTAACAGAAAAGTTGATAGAAGAAATTAAACTCATTGAACCCTGCGGGAATGGCAATCCAAAACCATTGTTTGGAGCTAAAGATTTAGAAATATTAAAATTGAATGTATTTGGGAAAAATAAAAATGTCTTAAAATTTATGTTAAAATCTAGAGAAAAAACATATCAAAATATTGTTTTATTCAAGAATTATGACGAATTTTCTTTAGAAATAGAATCAATCTATGGGAAAAACACTTTAGAAAATATGTTGTTAGGTAAAGAAAATAGTTGTAAAATAGATATAATATACTATCCTGAATTTAATATTTATAATGGATATAAACAAATTCAAATAATAATTAAAAATTATAGATTTGTTTGAAGCCTACGAAAAGGTGATATTTATGTTAGAAAATTTATTATTAAAAATTGAACAATATAATCCTCAAGCTGACTTAGACCTTATAATAAGAGCATATAATTTCTCAGAAGCTGCCCATCAGGGTCAAACTAGAAATTCTGGTGAAAAATATTTCATTCATCCATTTCAAGTAGCATTGATTCTTGCAGATTTAAACATGGATACTGCAACTATAGCTGCGGGCCTTTTGCATGATGTAATTGAGGATACTAGTTTTACCTATGATGACATCAAGGAAAGGTTTGGCGAAGAGGTTGCAGATTTAGTTGAAGGAGTAACTAAATTAAAGAAATTAGAATATAAAACAAAGCAAGAAAATCAAGCTGAGAATTTGCGTAAAATGGTTATTGCAATGGCAAAAGATATCAGAGTAATAATCATAAAGTTAGCTGACAGATTGCACAATATGCGAACTTTGGAATACATGACAGAAAAAAAGAAAAAAGAAAAAGCTTTGGAAACTTTAGAGATTTATGCTCCTATTGCACATAGACTAGGTATGTCAAAACTTAAATGGGAATTAGAAGATCTTTCACTGAGATATTTAGATCCTGATAATTATTATGAATTGGTTGATAAAGTTTCAAAAAAACGAAGAGAGAGAGAAGCTTATATAGAAGAAGTTATCCAAGTATTATATGAAAAACTAAAAGAAGTAAATATAAAGTGTGAAATAAGTGGCAGACCTAAGAATTTCTATAGTATATATAAGAAAATGATGTATCAGGGAAAAGCTTTTGAGGAGATATATGATTTAACAGCTATTCGAATTTTAGTTGATAATGTTAAGGATTGTTACGGTGCATTAGGTATAGTTCATACTCTTTGGAAACCATTACCAGGAAGATTTAAAGATTATATTGCAATGCCAAAACCTAACATGTATCAGTCGCTTCATACGACAGTTATAGGACATAAGGGTGAAATCTTTGAAGTTCAAATTAGAACATATGAAATGCATAGAACTGCTGAGTATGGGATAGCTGCACATTGGAAGTATAAAGAAGGTTACAATAAAAGCTCAAATTTTGATGAAAAATTGACCTGGTTGAGACAACTTTTAGAATGGCAAACTGATTTAAGTGATCCTAAAGATTTTATGGATACATTAAAAATAGATTTTTTTACTGATGAAGTTTTTGTATTTACTCCAAAGGGTGATGTAATTAATTTGCCAGAAGGCTCAACACCAATCGATTTTGCTTATAGAGTTCATACGGATGTTGGTAATAAATGTGTAGGTGCAAAGGTAGACAATAGGATAGTTCCGTTAAACTATAAATTGCAAAATGGGAATATTGTTGAAATTATAACCAATCCTAATAGTGCAGGGCCTAGCAGAGATTGGCTTAATATTGTAAAAAGCACACAAGCTAAAAATAAAATAAAACAATATTTTAAATATATTGAAAGAGACAATAATATTGAAAAGGGAAAAGAGTTATTAGAAAAAGAAATTAAGAAACTCGGATACAAACCTCAAGAAATATTGAAAGAAGATTGGCTTAAATCAGCGGCTAACAAAATGAGTATAGTATCTGTTGAAGATTTATATGCCTCTGTAGGATATGGAAATATCTCAGTAAATCAAGTTATAAATAAATTAAAAGAACAGCATGGAGACATTTTCAAACCTAATGAAATGACTCTGGTTGAACAAAAGATATTAAAAACTGAGAATAGGGCTAGATCAAAATCTAGCCAAGGAGTTAAGCTTGAAGGTGTAGATAATATAAAGATAAAATTTGCTAAATGCTGTAATCCGCTTCCAGGTGATGATATAATTGGATTTATAACAAAAGGTAGAGGCGTATCCATCCATAGAACTGATTGTCCAAATCTGAAAACAATTTTAGATCAAAAAGAGCGGTTAATAAATGTTTATTGGGATACTGAAAAAGCAAGTTCCTATCAAGCAGAAATAAAGGTAAAAGCTCATGACAGAGAAGGGCTATTAGCAGACATAACATCTAAACTTAATGAATTAGATGCTGGCTTATTATCACTAAATGCTAAAAAATCAAAAGATAAAACAGTATCCATTAAGATTGTATTAGAAATAAAAAATAAAGATGAGTTAATAGAATTAATCAGGAAATTAAAGAGAATCAAAAATGTTCAAGATGTATATCGTGTAACTGCATAGGAGGTATATTCAATGAGAGCTGTCGTGCAGAGGGCTAGAGATGCAAAAGTAGAAGTTGATGGGAAAAACGTTGGTAATATTAATTATGGGTTAATAGTATATGTAGCTATCACTCATGATGATTCAGATAAAGATATAGATTATATGGTAGATAAAGTTGTTGGGTTGAGGATATTTGAAGATCATGAAGGGAAAATGAATCTATCTGTAAAAGATATATTAGGAGAAATCCTTGTTATCTCTCAGTTTACGTTATATGGGGACGTAAGAAAAGGCAAAAGACCAAGTTTTACAGAGTCAGCTTCTTATGAATTAGGAAAAGAAATATATGAAAAGTTCATAGTTAAGCTACGAGAAAATAATATACCAGTTAAAACGGGCGAATATGGAGCAGACATGCTTGTTGAATATAAAAATGAAGGACCAGTAACTATTTTATTAGATAGTAGAAAACTTTTTTAGAGGTGATAGAATGGAAGTTTATAATATGGAAACGGGCATTTATGGCGTAAATACCTATATAGTTTATTCAGAAAACAATAAAGAATGTATTATCATAGATCCAAGTTCAGATGCCGACAAAATATTAAGTAAAATTCATGACATGGAATTAACCCCTAGATATATTGTATTAACCCATGGACATGGAGATCATATTGGAGGAGTTATCCCGCTTAAACAAAAGTTAAATATACCTGTGTTAATTCACGAAGATGATTCGGATATGTTATATGATCCAAGCTTAAATTTATCAAAATCAATGGTTTATGGGCCTATTTCTATTAAAGCTGATAAGTTACTAAAAGATAACGATATGATAATGTTAGGGGATGAAAAGATAAAAGTAATTCATACACCTGGGCATACAAAAGGTGGTATATGCTTATTTTTCGACAACAATTTAATATCTGGTGATACTCTTTTCAAAAGATCAATAGGTAGAACTGATTTATATGGTGGGAATTATGAAAATTTAATAGATAGTTTATTGAATAAAATATTAGTGTTGCCTAAAAATACTCGAGTTTTACCTGGGCATGGACCGTTTACGACAATTGAGGATGAGAGCAAGATGAACCCTTATATTATAAAATATATAAAAAATTGAGGAGAAAATGATTAATATATATTATAATGATGAAGATATAAATTATGTAGAACTTTATGAATTAGTAAAATCTTTTTACCCTTATGATGAAATTAGATTTACTAATTCATTAATGAGTGAAGAAATTTTGATATCTATTTCTATAGAAAAAGATGATTGTTATGCTTTAATGTTCTCTAAAGGAATATGCATTGAGAAGGAATACATGAGTATTAGTGAGACAAATATTTTCAAAGATTTTAAATCTACAAAAAAAATAACAGTGAAAAAAACACTATATAAACTATTAAACAAGATATCAAAAAATCATTTGCCATGGGGAATATTGACAGGTATTAAACCTGTAAAAATTCCTTCACAGTTGTTAAAATTAGGTATTGAAACCGATGCAATTAAAGATATATTAATAAACCAATATTATATTGCATCTGATAAAGCAAACTTAGCATTAATAACTGCTATAAATCAGAATAAGGCAATTAAAAATATGAATGAAAATAGTTACAGTCTTTATATTCATATACCGTTTTGTCCATCTAGATGCAGTTATTGTGCGTTTCCATCTTTAACAATTGATAGATATAAAAATATAGTAAATGATTACATGGAAAAGCTAAATCAGGAAGTAAAAGTAATAGGTAGTTTGATGAGAAAGTGGCATATTAATACTATATATATAGGGGGAGGTACTCCAACCAGCATCGCTTCAGAACTATTAGAAGAGCTGTTAATAAATATAAGAAATTTGTTTCCAACTGTTAAAGAATTAACTGTTGAGGCTGGAAGACCTGAAACTTTAGATTTTGAAAAATTAATTATAATGAAGAAATATGGAGTAAATAGAATTAGTATCAATCCACAAACTATGAATGACGATACCTTGCGAAGAATTTCGAGAAGCCATACATCTGATGATGTAATTATAGCGTATAAAAACGCAAAAGAAATAGGCATAGAGACAGTAAATATGGATTTAATAATAGGGCTGCCTGGTGAATCACTAGTTGACATAAAAAATACATTGGACAAGATAGCACCTTTGAAACCAGATAATTTAACAATACATGCACTATCACTTAAGAAAGGTTCTAAACTCATTAAAGATCAATATATCAATATGAAATCAATTAAAATGATAGAAGAGATGCAAAATGAATGTATAAAATTTGCTTATGAGCATTCATTGAAACCGTACTATTTATACAGGCAAAAGATGATTGCTGGCAACTTAGAAAACATAGGATTTTCAATGGAAGATAATCCTTGCATATATAATATATCAATGATGGAGGAAAAAGAAACAATTATTGGATGTGGAATGGGCGCTACAAGTAAGTTCTATAACAGGTCAAACGATAATATTGGTAGATTTGTAAATCCAAAAGACATAAATCTTTATTTTGAGAGGTTTCAAGATTCGATTATTAAAATAGCTAAAATGTTAGAATTTTAGTAATCCTAGAAATCAAATTTCTTGACACTATTTTAATTATAAACTATAATAATCTTAATATAATACAATTCTTAGACTAGGAATAGTAATATGTGAAAGGTTATAGAGAGCCAATGGCAGCTGAAAATTGGTACCCATAGCATACGAAGACACCTATGAGAAAGTAGTTAACTACTCGCAAAAGGCGTTATTTAAATGAGTGAGGTAACCTAATTAGGGTGGTACCGCGAGACAGTCTCTCGTCCCTGAATATTCAGAGATGAGAGTTTTTATTTTGTAAAGGAGGATAATCATGGAATCGATGGGTATTTTGAGAAGAACTCATATGTGTGGACAATTATCAAAAGCAAATATTGAAGAGAATGTAATTTTGATGGGATGGGTTCAAAGTGAAAGAAATTTAGGGGGCATACATTTTGTAGATCTTAGGGATGTTACGGGATTTGTACAAGTTGTTTTTGATGAAAATACTCCTAAAGATGTATTAGAAAAATCTGAATTATTACATCAAGAATATGTAATTGCGGTTAAAGGAATTGTTAGAATGAGAGAATCTGTAAATCCAAACATTCCTACTGGCGAGATAGAAGTACTAGCTAATGAACTAAAAATACTTGATACTGCTAGTACTCCTCCAATTTATATTAAAGATGATGATAATGTAAGTGAAAGCATGAGACTGAAATATAGGTATTTGGATTTACGAAAACCTTTTATGCAAAAAAACCTCATTTTAAGATCCAAACTTGCAAAAGTTGTTAGAGATTTTTTATATGAAAATAATTTTATTGAAGTAGAAACGCCAATGTTGACTAAGCCCACACCCGAAGGGGCAAGAGACTATTTAGTTCCTAGCCGTGTAAATCCTGGCAAGTTTTATGCCCTTCCTCAGTCACCTCAACTTATGAAACAGTTATTGATGGTTTCTGGATTTGATAGATATTTTCAAATAGTAAAATGTTTTAGAGATGAAGATTTAAGAGCAAACAGACAACCAGAATTTACACAAATTGATATGGAAATGAGTTTTGTGGATATTGATGATGTGATAGAAGTAAATGAACGATTATTATATAAAATTTTTAAAGAGTTTAAAAACATAGATATAGAATTACCTATAAAAAGAATTTCCTATAAGGAAGCTATGGAAAGATATGGAGTAGATAAGCCTGATTTAAGGTTTGGATTTGAAATAGTTGATATTACAGATAAAGTTCATGACTCTAGTTTCAAAGTTTTTTCAGATAACATAAAAAATGGTGGCAAAGTCAAGGGAATAAATATAAATGGCTATTCAGAGAAATTCACTCGAAAAGATATACAAAATTTAGAAGAATATTGTAAAACATTTGGAGCAAAAGGATTAGCTTGGATTAAGATTACAGATGAAGGAATTACATCACCAATATCAAAATTTTTAACTTCAGAAGAATTACAGAATGTTATTAGTAGCTTTAAAGCAAAAAAAGGGGACTTAATATTAATAGTTGCCGATAAAGAATCAATAGTATATGATAGTCTTGGGAACTTAAGAAATGAAATAGCAAGAAGATTAAATATCATTGATGAAAATGAATTTTCATTTGTTTGGGTAGTAGATTTCCCATTATTTGAGTTTAATGATGAGGAGAACAGATATGTAGCCAAACATCATCCTTTTACACATCCTATGGACGAAGATATCGATTTGCTAGAAACAAATCCAGAAAAAGTAAGAGCAAAAGCCTATGATATAGTAATAAACGGGGATGAGATAGGTGGGGGAAGTATAAGAATAAATAATTCAGATCTACAAAAGAAAATGTTTAAGGCTTTAGGCTTTTCTGAAGAAGAAGCCTATGATAAGTTTGGATTTTTACTTGAAGCATTTAAATATGGCACACCACCACATGGCGGTATAGCATATGGATTTGATAGATTGGCTATGCTATTAACAAATAGCTCAAATATTAGAGATGTCATTGCATTTCCTAAAACACAATCTGCAACATGTTTGTTGACAAATGCTCCAACTGTAGTATCTAATGATCAGTTAAAAGAAGTTCATATCAAGGTTGAAGTTGAAAATGAGTAATCAGTTTCAAAGAACAATAAGTTTATTAGGAAACGAGAAATTCAATATACTACAGAATAGCAATGTAATTGTTTTTGGTATTGGAGGCGTAGGGTCATATGCTGCAGAATCACTCGTAAGAGCTGGTCTTGCAAATATAACATTAGTAGACTATGATGTAATTGACATAACAAATATTAATAGGCAAATACATGCTACTACTAGAACAGTCGGCTTACCAAAAGTTTCTGTAATGAAAGCTAGATTACTCGAAATTAATCCTGATTTAAATATTTCTATTTATAAAGAAAAAGTAGATAGGAATAATATACATGATTTTAATCTTGAGAAATATGATTATATAATAGATGCAATAGATATGGTAACTTCAAAAATATGTCTAATAGAAACTTCCAAAAATCTAGGATTGAACATAATTAGTTCTATGGGGGCAGGTAATAAACTAGACCCAACAAAATTTAAAGTTGAAGATATTAGTAATACTAAAGTTTGTCCATTAGCAAAAGTTATCAGACAAGAATTAAAGAAAAGAAATATAAAAGATGTAAAAGTAGTATACTCTGATGAAACGCCACTAAAAATAAATCTTGGTGATATTGATAATAGAAAATCAATACCTGGGAGCATTTCCTATGTTCCTCCTGTTGTGGGGATGATAATTGCTTCTGAAGTGGTAAAGGATCTCACAAATCATATGGTTTATTGAAGGGAGGGAAATTTTATTGGAAGAGATAGCTGTTGTAACTAAGAAATTAGAAAACGGCATGATAGAACTGGAAGTACAAAGAAACTCCGCATGTGGAGATTGTAAAGCATGTAGCAATTCTTTAGAATCTAAAAAACATATTCTAATAATAAAGGACAGTGTAGGTGTTGACATTGGGGATAGAGTTTTATTGAATACTGAAGGAAAAAATTTCTTAAAAAACACATTGATTGTGTATGCGATTCCATTTGCTTTTTTAATAATAGGAATGGTACTTGGATATTTTGTATCAACAATTTATAGTATATTTGATCCAGATTTAATTTCTTTTATAGTTGGGATATTGTTCTTATCAATATCATACTTGTTATTAAGATTTTTAGATAAAAAATATTTTAAGAATAATACTAATGTAACAATTATAGGTAAAAAAATGTAGGAGGGAATCTATTGGCTGAAAAGGACGATGTCTTATTAAGGCTTAGAAAAGTTGAAGGACAAATAAAAGGTATTCAAAAGATGGTGGAAGATGGGAAATATTGTGGAGATATATTAATTCAAATATCTGCAGCTAGAAGTGCTTTGAATAATATCAGTGGTATTATCCTTGAAAATTATATGAATAATTGTGTTAAACAAGATGAATTATCGTCACCTGATGAAATTGCAAAATTAATAAATATAATGCTCAAATATACTAAGCAAAATTGATTTAAAGCCATATGGCTAAATAATAAATTTTGTGAAAGGAGAAGGAAATGAATCTAGAAAATTTAAAAAAATCTGATCCAGAAGTATTGAAAATAATTGAGGAGGAAGTCGAAAGGCAAAATAAACACATTGAGTTAATTGCTTCTGAAAATTATGTATCAAAATCTGTTTTGGAGGCAATGGGAAGTCAACTTACTAACAAATATGCCGAAGGCTATCCAGGGAAAAGATATTATGGTGGCTGTGAAGTTGTAGATAAAGTTGAAAATCTAGCTATAGAAAGAATGAAAAAATTATTTAATGCAGACCATGCAAATGTACAACCACATTCTGGATCAAATGCAAACTTAGGAGTATATTTTGCAGTTTTAAAACCAGGAGATAAAGTTTTAGGAATGAATTTATCACAAGGTGGGCATTTAACACATGGAAGTCCAGTTAATATCTCAGGAGTTTATTTCGATTTTGCTGCTTACGGAGTTGATAAAGAAACAGAAAGAATAAATTATGAACAAGTAAGAGAAATTGCATTAGAAGTAAAACCAAAGCTAATAGTTGCAGGAGCAAGTGCATATCCCAGAGAAATCGACTTTAAGAAATTCAAGGAAATAGCTGATGAAATAGGTGCATACTTAATGGTAGACATGGCTCATATTGCAGGATTGGTTGCGGCCGGTATACATATGAGTCCTGTACCATATGCTGATTTTGTTACTACAACGACTCACAAAACTTTAAGAGGACCTAGAGCTGGTGCAATATTATGTAAATCAGAATATGCAAAAATTATTGATAAAGCTATATTCCCTGGGATTCAAGGAGGCCCACTGATGCATGTTATTGCTGCTAAAGCAGTAGCTTTTGGAGAAGCTCTTCAGGATAGCTTTAAAGATTATCAAATACAAATTGTTAAGAATGCAAAGGCTTTAGCAAATGCTCTTAAAGATAAAGATTATAGACTAGTGTCTGGAGGTACAGATAATCATTTAATTTTAATAGACCTTAGAAATAAAAATCTAAATGGCAAAAATGCTGAAAAAATGCTCAATGATGTTGGAATAGCTACTAATAAAAATACAATTCCATTTGATCCCGAAAGCCCTTTTATAACAAGTGGTATAAGAATTGGGACTGCTGCTATGACCACTAGAGGAATGAAAGAGTCTGAAATGGAAGAAATCGCTGAATTGATAAGTGCTACACTGGAATCAAAATCTGATCCTGTTAAGATAAAAGAAAAAGTATACGAGTTATGTGATAAGTTCCCATTGGAACGTTAAATACTAACCTAGTAGCCTACATTTTATGTAGGCTTACATATTAATAATATAGAGTGGTGAATGATGGAAATAATTGATGAAACCTTAAATAATTTTATTACAGAAGTTTTAAAGGACAGCATAGCATCTGAAATAGGTATAGAACCTGGGGATGAACTATTAAAAATAAATAATCAAACGATAAAAGACATTATTGATTATAAATATTTGATTTCAGATGAGAACTTAATAATTGAAATAAAAAAACCTAATGGTGAAATATGGGAATATGATATTGAGAAGGATTTTGATGAAGATTTAGGTATTGTGTTCAGAAATTCCTTAATAGACAAGGCAAAATCTTGTCAAAATAAGTGTATATTTTGTTTTATAGATCAACTTCCTCAAAATATGAGGGAAACTTTATATTTTAAAGATGATGATTCTAGATTATCTTTCTTACAAGGAAATTTTATAACTTTAACAAATATGAGCGATGAAGAGATAGATCGAATAATTAAATATCATTTAAGTCCGATCAATGTTTCAGTGCACACTACAAATCCAGATCTTCGTATTAAAATGCTAAAAAACAAGAATGCTGGCAACATAATGGAGATATTAAAAAAATTTTCTGAAACAAATATAGAGATAAATTGCCAAATAGTCCTAGTCCCTGGAATTAATGATGGAATAGAATTAGAAAAAACTTTGGCTGATTTAGGAAACTTATACCCTAACGTAAATTCTATCGCATGTGTGCCAGTTGGTTTAACAAAATATAGAGATAATCTGTTCAAGATAAAACAATTTAATAAAGAAGAAGCAAAAAACGTCATTGATATAATTAATAAGTATCAAAAAATATATCATTCTCGTTTTGGGACTAGATTAGTTTTTGCAGCAGATGAATTTTATTGTTTATCTGAAATAGATTTACCTGATTACGAAGAATATGAAGATTTTCCACAATATGAAAATGGAATTGGCATGATTAGGTCGTTTTTAACTGAAGTAACTGAAAGCTTAGATGGTCTTGAAGTGTTTAATTATCAAGCAGTTATTGATGTCGGTATAGCAACAGGCACTTCTGCCTATCCATATATTGAGTTAATTTCATCTATGATAAAAAATAAATTTAAAAATATAAATCTAAATGTCATAAAAGTAGATAATAAATTTTTCGGGGAAACAATAACTGTTTCAGGGCTTATAACAGGCCAAGATCTTATTGATGCTGTTTCTTTGAATAATAAGAGTAAAATTGATTTATTGTTAATACCAGAAAATATGCTTCGCAAAGGCGATGATATTTTCTTAGATGACTATAGAATTGAAGATGTTGAGAAAGCTTTAGGTATCAAAGTTATACCTTTAGAAATTAATGGCAACAAACTAATAGAATTTTTCAAGAAAGGGGTGTTTAAATGAGTAGACCTGTTGTTTGTATTGTAGGCAGACCAAATGTTGGTAAATCAACATTATTTAATAAATTAGCTGGGAGGAGAATATCGATAACCGAAGATACTCCTGGAATAACAAGAGATAGAATTTACGCAGAAGGCGAATGGCTTAATAATTATTTCACTTTGATTGATACTGGAGGACTAGACCCTCGTAGTGATGATATATTTATGACAAATATTAAAAAGCAAGTAGAAATTGCTATAGATACAGCAGATGTAATTTTATTTGTAGTCGATGGACTAGAAGGTTTGACACCAATTGATATTGAAATTGCTAATTTACTAAGAAAAACAAGCAAACCTGTATTACTTGTAGTAAATAAAATAGACACAAAAAAGGAATTGATTAATTTTTATGACTTTTTTGAACTTGGAATTGAAAATATAAATTATGTTTCTGCAGAAGCATCATTAGGGATAGGAGATCTTTTAGATGAGGTAGTTAAATGCTTTCCTGAAAACAAAGAGCCATTAACATATCAAGATGCTATAAAAGTAGCTTTTATAGGCAGACCTAATTCAGGGAAGTCTTCACTAGTGAATTATATACTAGGCGAAGAAAGAAATATAGTAACTGATATACCTGGTACTACTCGAGATGCTATTGATTCGTATTTCGAATACAAAAACAATAAATACATTTTGGTAGATACAGCTGGTTTGAGGAAAAAAAAGTATATTGACGAAAAAGTAGAAAGATATTCTGTGATTAGAACCTTAACAACTATAGATCGTTCTGATGTTTGTGTATTAGTTATTGACGGAACCCTAGGCATTACTGAACAGGACTCAAAGATTGCCGGATATGCTCATGATAATGGGAAATCTATGATAATAGCAGTTAATAAATGGGATATAGTCGAAAAAGACGAAAAAAGTTATATAGAGTTTGAAAAATCAATACGTCAAGAACTAGGTTTTATACAATATGCGCCTATACTTTTTATATCCGCTAAGACAGGGAAAAGAGTTAATAAGCTGTTAGATACCATAAATTTAGTATATGAAAACTACAATAAAAGGATAAGTACAGGGAGGCTTAATGATATAATTAATGAAGCCGTTTTGATGAGCCAACCACCAAGTGACAAAGGGAAAAGAGGAAAAATATATTACTCTACTCAAGTATCAGTAAAACCTCCAAAGTTTGTTATATTTGTAAACAACAAGGACCTAATACATTTCTCATATTCTAGGTATCTGGAAAATCAAATTAGATTAAATTGTGATTTTATAGGAACTCCTATAATTTTAGAATTTAGAGAAAAGGGGAATGAAAAATGAAGTTAATTTTAGTTGCAATAATATCTTATCTTTTAGGTAGTTTTTCATCTGCGTATGTAGTCGGGAAAATATACAAAAATATAGATATTAGAGAGCATGGTAGTGGAAATGCTGGTGCCACAAATGCTATGAGAGTTCTCGGAAAACCTGCTGGGATAGTTACTTTTTCATTAGATGCTTTAAAAAGCATTTTGAGTGTTCTTATTGGCCTCCAAATATATGGTTATACTGGAGGCTTGGTTGCTGCAGTTTTTACCGTAATAGGTCATAATTGGCCAATTTTCTTTGGATTTAAAGGTGGAAAAGGTATAGTTGCAACTATCACTACTATGGCAATTCTTCAATTTAAATTAACATTAATTTCTATTTTAATCGGGTTACTCATTGGATTTATTACTAAATATGTGTCGCTTTTGTCTATAACATTTTTATTATCAATGGTTGTTCTATCATTTTCAGGGATTATAAGTGTAGACATATACACTAAAATTACCATATTATTTTTAAGCTTAATGGGAATATTTAGACATAGAAGCAACATACATAGATTAATTAATGGAAAAGAAAATAAGTTTGGAGGTCATTAATATGAATCATAAAATTTCGATTTTAGGAGGAGGTAGTTGGGGAAGCGCATTAGCCAGTATGTTGGCTGATCAAGGGAAAAATGTAAATCTTTGGGTAAGGTCATATGAACAATATATTGAAATAAAAGAAAATAGGACTAATGAGAGATATTTACCCGGAATTAAACTATCTGGTTCATTAAAAGTTTCCAACGATATTGAAGAAATTATCAAAGATAGCGATATCTTAACATTGGCAGTACCAACAAATAATATCAGAGAGTTGTTATTAAATATAAAACCACTAATAAATAAAGATCAGATATTTGTTAATTTAGCAAAGGGACTAGAAGAAAATACTAATTTTAGAATTTCTGAAATATGTAGCCAAGTTATTCCAAATATTAACTATTGTATTATATCTGGACCATCACATGCTGAAGAAGTTATAAGAAATATACCAACAGCAGTTGTATGTTCATCATCAAATGTTGAAATAGCTAAGTTTATACAAAATATTTTTTCAACTCCATCTTTTAGGATATACACAAACGATGATTTGATTGGTGTAGAATTAGGTGGGGCACTAAAAAATATTATAGCTTTAGGAGCAGGGATATCTGACGGTGTAGGATATGGTGACAACACAAAAGCAGCCATTATGACAAGAGGTCTGTATGAAATAGCTAAACTTGGAGCTGCTATGGGCGCAAATATAGATACTTTTTCTGGGTTAGCTGGTGTAGGAGATCTTATAGTTACTTGCACAAGCATGCATAGTAGAAATAGAAGAGCTGGAATCCTTATCGGAGAAGGATATAGCCTCTCAGAAGCAACTAGCAAAGTTGGAATGGTAGTTGAAGGTGTAAAAACAACAAAAGCAGCATATCATTTATCTAAAACTAAAGATGTTGAAATGCCTATAACAAATGAAATTTATAATATTTTGTATTTAGGAGCCGATGTTAAGGAATCATCAACAAGGCTAATGGGAAGGGATAAAAAATACGAACTTGAAATATCGGATTTTTACAAATAAAAAATAGATGAGAATATTAATATTCTC
>NZ_JBSQIL010000026.1:0-21541 GCF_055108775.1 Soehngenia sp.
TGTAATCCATCTGAAATTTATTTTACATCAGGTGGCACAGAGAGCAATAATACTGCGATACAAGGGGTTTTGAAAGCAAAAAAACGCAATGGCAAACACATTATTACGACAAAATTGGAACATCCTTCAGTTTTAAATGCAATAAAAACTTATGAAAGAGAGGGTTATGAGGTTACTTACCTAAATAATGATGATTTTGGTAGAATTGATATATCAGAATTAGAAAATAGTATAAGAAAAGATACTATACTTGTGTCAATAATTCATGTAAACAATGAAATAGGAGTCATACAGGATTTAAAAAAAATAAATCAGGTTATTAGAGAGAAAAATTCAAACATTCATTTTCATGTTGATGGAGTTCAATCCTTTGGAAAAACAAACTTAAAATTAAATGAAATATCTGTTGATAGTTTTTCTTTTAGTGCACATAAAATCCATGGACCCAAAGGGATTGGAGGGCTGTATTTAAAAAATAAAACAAGAATAGACCCATTAATTTTCGGGGGCAATCAAGAAAAAGGCTTAAGGTCTGGCACAGAGAATATTCCAGCTATTGCAGGCTTTGGGAAAGCTGTTGAAATACTGAACAATAATCTTAGCTATGAGAAATCAGAAGTTAATAAGATTAAGTTGAGTTTTGCAAATTTCTTTCAAAATAATATTGATGATATTAGAATAAATTCTCTCTTAGATAATACTGGCTCAAGTTATATACTTAGTGTGTCATTTAAAGATGTTAGAAGTGAAGTGTTACTTCATATGTTAGAGGATAAAGATATTTACATTTCAACAGGATCTGCATGCTCTTCAAAATCATCAAAAAAGAGTCATGTGCTCAAAGCCATAGGTCTTGATGATAATCTAATAGAAGGGACTATACGATTATGTTTTTCATATGAGAATATAGAAAATGATTTAGAATTAGTTATGAATGAAATAAAGAAAAATGTAGAATATATTAGAAAAATTACAAGGAGATGAGAAATTGGAAAGGGTAATAAGTGTTAGTTTAGGAGAAGTAGTATTAAAAGGGTTGAATAGAAAATATTTTGAAAATAAATTAATTGAAAACATAAAGAGAGCTTTAAAAAACTTTGGAGATTATAAGATATATAAAGAACAAGGCAAACTATACATTGAAGGGCTTGAAAATGTAGAATCAGATGTAATTAAGAAATTAACTAAGATATTTGGAATAATTTATGTTAGTCCATGTATTAGAACAAGTACAGATATTGAAGATATAAAAAAAGCAAGTATAATTTTACTAAAAGAGAAAACTGTTCAACTGCAGGGTGTTGTTACATTTAAAGTTAATACTACAAGATCGGATAAAAGATACCCTTTGATATCACCTGAAGTTTCTAGGATAGTAGGTGCAGCAATTCTAGATAATTTGAGCAATGTTAAAGTCGATGTTGTTACTCCTAACATCACTTTATATATAGACATTAAAGAAAATGCTTATGTATATATTGACAAATTTAAATCTAGAGGCGGTCTTCCTATAGGAACTAATGGTAAGGGGCTTTTATTACTTTCAGGGGGAATTGATAGCCCAGTAGCAGGATATATGATGGCAAAAAGAGGCCTTGAAATTGATTGTTTGCATTTTCATTCCTATCCATTTACTTCTCAGCGAGCTGAAGAAAAAGTCCTTAAATTAGCAGAAGAGATATCATTATATACTGGACCACTTAAATTATATAGCATTAATCTTTTAAATATTCAAAAGCATATCAATGAAAACTGCCCAGAAGATCAAATGACAATTCTTTCAAGAAGATTTATGATGAGAATAGGAGAAAGGTTAGCTAATGAGAATAAATATGATTGTTTAATTACTGGAGAAAATTTAGGACAAGTAGCTAGCCAAACCATTGAAAGCATAAAGGTTATAGAACAATCAGTAAATACAACGATATTAAGACCCTTAATAGGTTTTGATAAAACTGACATAATAAAGATGGCAATTGATATTGAAACTTATGAAACTTCAATTTTGCCTTATGAAGATTGCTGTACTGTGTTTTTGCCTAAGCACCCATTAACTAGGCCTAAATTAGAAGAAATATTAATATCAGAGGAAAACTTAGATATTGAATTTCTGATTGACGAAGCTTTTAAAGATAAAAAAATATATAAAATAAAATAGAACACTTAAGTGTTCTATTTTATTTTATATATTTTTAATCTAGATTATTAGAATAAATATATTGACATGTTGAGTTTTGTAAATTATACTAAACTAGTACGTGTTTAGTAAATATAAACTTTTTGTTTAATAAAACATGTCTTGGAGGAACCATGAATATTGGAGAAAAAATAAAGGAACTTAGAGTGAGAAATAATTTAACACAAGAAGAGCTCGCCGATAGATGTGAACTTACAAAGGGCTTTATATCACAATTAGAAAGGGATTTGACATCACCTTCTATTTCGACTTTGATTGATATATTAGAATGTCTAGGAACAAATTTAAAAGATTTTTTTAGTGAAGAAATAGAAGAAAAAATTGTTTTTCACAAGGAAGATGTCTTTGAAACTCAAAATGATGAGTTGAAATATGTTTTGAGTTGGATTATTCCAAATTCTCAAAAAAACTTGATGGAACCTATTAAGGTCGATTTATTAGCAGGAGGTAAGACCAAAGAGGATTATCCCCATGAAGGCGAAGAATTCGGGTATGTCTTAAAGGGAAATATTATACTGTATATTGGAAACGAAAAATATAAAGTTAAAAAAGGTGAAAGCTTTTATTATAAAGCAAATAGATATCACTATATATCTAATGAAAGTAATACTAGTGCTTCTTTTATATGGATAAGCACTCCCCCTAATTTTTAAAGAGGTGAAAGAAATGCCAAAAGTTCATGCAATTGATTTAATAAATATAACTAAAAAATTTGGTGACGATATAGTTTTAGACAACATAAACTTATATATAAGACAAAATGAATTTTTAACATTACTTGGACCTAGTGGGTGTGGTAAAACTACAACTTTGAGAATAATTGGAGGATTTGAAACACCAACAGACGGAAAAGTTATTTTCGATGGAGAAGATATAACAAATTTACCTCCTTATTTGAGGCAAATAAATACTGTATTTCAAAGATATGCTTTATTTCCACATTTAAATGTATATGAGAACATAGCTTTTGGGTTAAAGATAAAAAAGAAAAGCAATCAAGAGATTAAAGAGAAAGTAACAAGAATGCTAAAATTAGTAAATTTAGAAGGATATGAAAAACGAAACATTGAATCTTTAAGTGGTGGACAGCAACAAAGAATTGCTATTGCAAGAGCTCTTGTAAATGAACCAAAAGTCCTTCTACTAGACGAACCATTAGGTGCTTTGGATTTAAAGCTAAGGAAAGAAATGCAAGTAGAGCTAAAAAAGATGCAACAAAGTGTAGGCATAACATTCATTTATGTAACGCATGATCAAGAAGAAGCACTTACTATGTCGGATACTGTAGTAGTAATGGATAAGGGGAAAATCCAGCAAATTGGAACACCTATTGATATTTATAATGAACCTCAAAATAGGTTTGTTGCACAATTCATTGGAGAAAGTAATATCTTAGAAGGGACAATGGAAAGAGATTTTAAAGTATGGTTTTTAGGAAAAGATTTCGACTGTGTTGACAAAGGATTTAACAATAATGAAGATGTAGATGTCGTAATTAGGCCTGAAGATGTTGAGATTGTTGAAATAGATAGTTCAAAGTTAAAGGGATTAGTTTTAAGTGTATTATTTAAAGGAGTCCATTATGAAATGGAAATACAAACTGGCGATTTTGTTTGGAAAGTACACTCAACTATCATGAAAGAAGTTGGCAGTGAAGTTGGATTAAGGATTTTGCCAGATAATATACATGTAATGAGAAAGGAGAAATAAATGAAATTAAGTAAGCATGGGTATTTTTATCTTTTGTGGATGGCAATTTTTATTGCGATTCCATTGCTTATGGTTGTTTATTTTGCTTTTACCACTGGAGATAGTCAAAACATAACCTCATTTACCTTTAGCCTGGATAATTTCAAAAGATTCTTTACTCCGATATACATTGAAGTGTTAAACAAGTCAATACAGTTAGCACTAGTATCAACTATTATATGCTTGCTTTTGGGATATCCAGTCGCATACATAATCAGTAAAGAGAAATTAAAATATAGAAATGTACTCATACTCTTATTTGTTATTCCAATGTGGATGAATTTTCTATTGAGGACTTATGCGTGGTTAACTCTACTTGGGAAAAATGGAATAATAAACTATTTTATAACTAAACTAGGTTTTCAGCCACTTGACCTTCTATATAATGACTTTGCTGTATTATTGGGAATGGTATATAATTTTTTACCATTTATGGTACTTCCGATATTTTCAGTTTTGACAAAAATGGACAATAGTTTGATTGAAGCCTCTTGGGATTTAGGAGCAAATAAATTAAAGACTTTTCTAAAAGTAACGCTTCCTCTGAGTTTACCTGGAGTAATTTCAGGAGTAACAATGGTTTTTATACCTGCTGTTAGTACATTTGTAATTTCTAGTTTACTCGGAGGAAATAAAACTTATTTAATAGGAAATCTTATTGAGCAACAATTTAGATATACAGGTGATTGGCACTTCGGATCTGCTATGTCAATTATTTTAATGATTTTCATATTAATATCTATGGCATTGACATCACGATTTGATAAAGCAAAAGAAGGTGAGGGTGGTGAGCTCTGGTGAAAAAGAATTTAGGCAGGATATATACCGCACTTATTTTTTTATTTCTATATGCGCCTATAATTATTTTAATAATATTCTCATTTAACAATTCAAAATCACGAGGCAATTGGGATGGCTTTACTATTAAATGGTATGTAGAACTATTTAAAAATGATGAGATTCTAAGATCTTTGTATTACACACTTATTATTGCAACAACCTCATCAATTATTTCAACGATAATGGGAACTTTTGCAGCCATTGGTATATATGATATGAGAGGATTGCCTAAAAAAATATCATTGAATTTAAATTATTTACCAGTTCTTAACCCAGATATAGTTACCGCTATATCCCTTATGGTTTTATTCAGAATTGTTAATTTAGAATTAGGACTCATTACTATTATATTAGCACATGTAACATTTTGTACACCCTATGTAATTCTTTCGGTATTGCCAAAGTTAAAGCAAATGAATAAGCATCTTGCAGAAGCAGCTCTTGATTTAGGAGCTACACCTTTTTATTCAATTAGAAAAGTAATAATTCCACAGATAATGCCTGGGATTATTACTGGAGCTTTGTTAGCTTTTACATTATCAATCGATGATTTTGTGATTACTTTTTTTACTGCAGGCAAAGGCGTATCTAATCTAAGTATGACTATATATTCTATGGCTAGGAGAGGAATAAATCCTGTTATTAATGCTTTATCTACTTTGATGTTTTTGACATTGATAATCTTATTAATAATAATTTATAAAAGAAGCGAAAAAGAGGAGGAAAATATAATTGAAAAATAAGAAAGTATTATTTCTAATAGCAACAGTATTTATTTTGACTATTCTTTCTGGATGTTCTGATGACAGACAAACATTAAATGTTTATAACTGGGGAGACTATATAAATCCTGAAGTTATTGATATTTTTGAAGACGAATTTAATGTTAAGGTAGTGTATGACACATTTGCTACTAATGAAGATTTATATGTAAAGATAAAACAAGGTGGAAGTAGTTATGATGTGATTTTCCCATCAGATTATATGATTGAGAGAATGATTAGAGAAGATTTATTACAAAAGATAGATTTAAATAAAATAAACAATATTAAAAATGTTGATGAAAAATTTATGAATTTAGATTATGACCCTAACAATGAATATTCTGTACCATATATGTGGGGAACTGTAGGTATAATATATAATAAGAATTTAGTAGATAGACCTATCACAAAATGGGCAGATTTATGGGATGAAGAATTTAAAGGAGAAATTATAATGCTAAATAGTCAAAGGGATAGTCTGGCTGTAGCATTAAAAAAACTTCATTATTCTTTAAACACAAGAGATATAAATGAACTTGAAGAGGCAAAAAATGAACTTATCAAGCAAAAACCTTTAGTATATGCTTATCAAGGCGATGAGATAAAAGATACAATAATAAGCGAAGATGCAGCAATAGGAGTAGTGTGGTCTGGAGATGCAGTGGCTATGATGAGAGAAAATGAAAATTTAGTTTATGTATTGCCTGAAGAAGGAACAAATCTTTGGTTTGATGCGATGGTAATACCTAAAGGGGCTAAAAATGTTGATTTATCTCATGAGTTCATCAATTTCATGTTGAGACCAGAAATAGCAGCTAAAAATGCTGAATATATTGGCTACTCTTCACCTATACCTAAAGCTGTTGATTTATTGAGCGATGATTTGAGAAATAATGAAGTTGCATATCCTGATTTTGACAAATTGAATAATACAGAGATATTTAAAGATCCTTCAGATATTTTACAAGAATACGACAGAATTTGGACTGAAGTAATTAGTTCTAAATAAAAAATAAAAAAGCTTCCTTTGTTAATATTTATTAATAGAGGAAGCTTTTTGGGTATATAACATTATATACTAGGAGGTGGAAAATGGAATTAAAATTTTACGGAGCAACAAAGATTGTAACGGGATCGAATATTTTATTATCAACTAAAAAATACAATTTATTATTAGATTGTGGTCTGTTTCAAGGAGACAAAGAGCTGGAGAGTTTAAATTATGCTCCATTTCCTTATAATCCTTCTGAAATAGATTTTCTTATATTGACTCATGCTCATATTGACCACAGTGGAAGAATACCTAAACTCATTAAAGAAGGGTTTAAGGGGAAAATAATATCCACTAAACCAACCATGCAACTTTCAGAAATTATGTTAAAAGATTGTGCACATATTCAAGAATCAGATATTAAATGGGAAAACATAAGAAGGCAAAGAGCTGGAGAAGAATTACTAGTTCCACTGTACACAATTGAAGAAGCTCAAAATTCGATTGCCTATTTTGAGACTTTTAATTATGATGAGGAAATAGAATTAAATGATGATATTAAATTAATTTTCAGAGATGCTGGGCATATTTTAGGTTCTGCTATTTTAGAATTATGGATAAAAGAAGACGGGAAAAATTATAAAGTAGTTTATACTGGAGATTTAGGTATGCCAGGAAGGCCGATTCTAAAAGATCCAGAGTATATAAACGAAGCAGATTATTTAATAATTGAATCAACATATGGAAATCGTGTTCACGAAAATTATAGAGAAGATATAGATAAACTGATTGATATAATTGAAAACACAGCATATAGAGGAGGTACTGTTTTAATTCCTTCATTTGCTGTAGGGAGAACTCAAGAACTTATCTATGAATTAAATAGATATTATGAATATGTAAATAAAGAAGAGTATAAAAAAATCCCAATATATATTGATAGCCCAATGGCTATAGAAGCAACAAAAATTTTTCAAGAAAATGCAGTGTTTTTTGATGAAGAAGCGAAAAATTTAATATTATCTGGAGACAATCCCTTTGAGTTTGAAAACCTAAGATATATTCAAAGTCAAGAAGAGTCTATGAATCTAAATAAAGCTCAGTTTCCTAAAGTGATTATATCGGCAAGTGGAATGGCAAATGCAGGGAGAATAAGACATCATTTAAAGCATAATCTATGGAACCCTTTAAATAGTTTGGTCTTTGTTGGATATCAAGCTGCGGGAACATTAGGTAGAATATTGCTTGATGGTTCTAAAAAAATAAAACTATTAGGCGAAGAAATTGCTGTAGAATTAGAAATTTATAATTTGCAAGGGTTTTCGGCACATGCAGATATTATTTTTTTAAGGGAATGGATATCGCATTTAATTAGAAAACCTAAGAAAGTCTTTATTGTTCATGGAGAAGCAGAAGCAGCAAACAATCTATCCAAGGAAATTTTTCATTATTTCGGAATAGAATGTTTAATACCTGATTATGGAGATAGTGTAATTATTGAGAATGGATTTACAACTCAGACCATATCACCAGTTGAAAATAAATTATCATTGCTAATCGACTTAATAAATGAGTTAAACTATTTAGAACAAGAAATAAGCAAAATTGAAATGATGTTAGCAGATAAGAAAAACAAAAAAGCAACTTTGAAAAACTATGATATAATTAAAAACAAAGTGTTAGAGATTAAAAATGCACTATTGGAAATAAATTTAATCTTAGGTAAATAAAGGAGGAAATATGAAATACGTAACAAATTTATCAAATAATCCATACTATAATTTAGCATTTGAAGAATATCTATTCAAAAATTTGCCTGATGAAGAGGAGTTTGTTTTTTTATGGATAAATAGTCCCGCAATAATAGTTGGCAAAAATCAAAATACAATTGAAGAAATAAACCAGAAGTTTGTTGAAGAGAATGATATAAAAGTAGTTAGAAGAGTAACTGGTGGAGGAGCAGTTTATCATGATTTTGGAAATTTAAACTTTTCGATTATTAAAAATACAAACGGGAAAGAAAAAATTGACTTCTCCGTAATTAATATACCTATTTTGAAAGCTCTTGAGAAGTTCGGAATAAAAGCAGAGTTAACAGGTAGAAATGATTTAACAGTAGATGGTAAAAAGATTTCAGGAATAGCTCAGTCATTACACAAACAAAAGGTTTTAAATCATGGAACGATTCTTTATGATACTGATTTAAGCATATTATCACAAGCTTTAAATGTAAAACAGGATAAGATAGAATCTAAGGGTGTTAAGTCAGTGAAATCTAGAGTTACTAATATAAAGCCCTATATGAAGAGTGATATTGATATATTAGAATTTAAAGAGACTCTACTAAAGTATATATTTGAGCACCTTGGAGAACCTTATGAAGAATATAAATTATCTGATGAATATCTAAATAATATTGATTTATTATACAAAAATAAATATCTCACATGGGAATGGAATTATGGTCAATCTCCTGATTTTAATTGGAAAAACTACAAAAGATTTCCAACTGGTTCAATAGATTTAAGACTCGAGATAAAATCTAGTATAATTCACAATGCGAAAATATATGGTGATTTCTTTGGGGCAAAGGATATATCTGAACTAGAAAATATGTTAAAAAACTTAAAATATGATAAAGATGAGGTTAAAAATGCTTTATCAGGGATTGATATTACTCAATATCTAGGTAACATTACTTTGGAAGATTTCTTAGAATTATTATTCGAATAAGGGTGGCAAGATGAAAATATTGAAAATAATTTTAATTATTTTAATCTTAATTATTTTAATTTTTTTAGCTGGAATCTTATTTTTACCAGAATATTTATCATATACAGTAAATGAGAAAGATATTACACTAGAAGTCCAACCAGGAGACAATTTGAGGGATGTTGCCCAAAAATTAGCTGACTTAAATGCTATTAGAAGTGAAACTTTTTTCTACTATAAGGGAAGAACTATTGCAAATAATATCAAGACTGGGGAATATGTTATTTATCCCCAAATGCCTATTGAGAATATCTATGATTTGATTACCAAAGGAAACGATTCAAAGACAATAAGAATTACATTTCCTGAAGGATTTACTTTGTATCAATTTGCAACAAGACTCGAAGAAAATGGCTTAGTTGGCAAAGATGAATTTATTGATGCTACTGAAGAATATTTTGAAAAAAATTTATCAAACTATGTAGATAACAGTCAAATGTACTTTAGCTTAGAAGGATATTTATTCCCAGAAACATATTTTTTTAGTGAAAAACAAAATGCTGAGGAAATTGTCCAGTGGTTAGTTGACACTTTAAACGATAAATGGACACAGGAAATGGAAGAACAAAGAGAAAAATTAAATATGACTAAACATGAGATATTAACAATAGCCTCACTCATAGAAAGAGAGGCATATAATGATGAAGAACGAGCTAGAATATCTGGTGTAATATACAACAGACTAGAAATCGGTATGCCTTTACAAATAGATGCATCGGTTATATATGGTAAAGGAGAAGGTAGAGATCATACAAGTATAATAACCAAGAATGACTTATTGGAAGCAAATCCATATAACACATATGTTAATAGAGGTCTTCCACCTGGACCAATAGCTTCACCAGGTTTCAATTCAATAATAGCAGCTTTGTATCCAGAAGAACATGAATACTATTATTATGTAATGGGGAAAAACGGGCATGTATTTGCACAAACATATGAAGAGCATTTAAAAAATGTTGAGGAATATAGAAAAATGCAATAAAAAACCCCCACTATCAAGCATCTAATGCAATGATAGTGGGGTTTTTTGGTGCCGAAGGCGGGAGTCGAACCCGCACGGTGTTGCCACCGCTGGATTTTGAGTCCAGTACGTCTGCCAATTCCATCACTTCGGCATGATTAACACAAAAATAATGATAGCATAGAAATGTATAAAAATCAACAAATATTTTCTATAATTTATAATACATCATAAAGAGATTAAATTAATTGTGAAATTGACAATTGATATAATGTTTACCTATTAATAAAATTAATGGTATACTATAGTTATTTGAAAGAGGAGGAATTAAGATGCCTGAAAAAACTTTAATGGTAATAGATGGGAGTTCATTAGTACATAGAGCATTTTATGCATTGCCTCTATTAAGTAATAAAAGTGGTGTTTATACTAATGGAGTTTATGGATTTTTGACAATGCTTTATAGAGTGTTAGATGATTATAAACCTGATTATATATGTGTTGCTTTTGACAGGAGAGCTAAGACTTTTAGGCATGAAGAGTATAAAGACTACAAAAGCACTAGAGACAAGACGCCAAGCGAATTATCTATGCAATTTCCAATATTAAAAACAATATTAGAAAATATGGGAATAAAGACAATCGACCTTGATTTATATGAAGCGGATGATATAGCAGGAACTTTGGCAAAAATGGGAGAAGAAATGGGGCTTAAGGTATATTTAGTAACAGGAGATAGAGATTATCTTCAATTAGCTTCAGATAATATAAAGATAATAATGACAAAAAAAGGGATTACAGAGATTGAAGAATATGATAGAAAAAGAATCGAAGAAGAATATAAAATCAAACCAAAACAATTTATTGAAGTTAAGGCTCTAATGGGAGATAAGTCTGACAATATTCCTGGAATTGATGGTATAGGTGAAAAAACTGCATTAAAATTGATTCAACAATACGGAAACATTGAAAATTTGTATAGCAATATTCAAGAGATAAAAGGGAAATTAAAAGATAAATTATCAGAGGGAGAAAATTTAGCAATTTTAAGTAGAAAATTAGCAGAAATAGTAACAGAAGTGCCGCTTGATTTTTCGATCGAAGACTTGACATCTAGTAAGCCTAATATTAAAGAGCTTAAAAAGATATTTGAAGATTTAGAATTTAAGAGTTTATTGCCTAAATTAGAAAGTGAAAATGTAGAAGAAATTAAAACTACAGAATTTAAAATAACAGAAATTACTTCAGAAGAAGATTTTCAGAAATTAATAAGGAATATAGACATAGCTAAAGAATTTACTTTTAAATTTGTTGTTGATGATTACATTAACGATAAACCAATAGGATTAGGAATAAAATTAAAGGGGGAAGATGCCCTATATATTGATTTTAGAAATATTGGAGTTGAACTATTAAACTCTCTAAGCTCTATTTTTGCTAATGAAAATTTAATTAAAAATAGTTGGCAAGCTAAATCAGACATAGTGAGCATAATTAAAATTGGATGGGATTTAAAAGGTAAAATATTTGATGCCTCAATAGCTCAATATTTAATAAATCCAGATCAAAATAATTATTCTATAAATCAAATAGCTCAAGAATATTTAGGTATAGAGGGAAGAAAAATTGAAGATATTTTTGGAAAGGGTAAATCAAAAAAAGATTTTAAAACGACTGATAAAAAACTTATCACAGAATATATTGCTTTTATATTAAATACAGTTGAATTATCAAAATCTAAAATGATTAATATTATAGAAAATAGAAATATGAAAGAATTGTTTAACAATGTAGAAATTCCACTAGTTGAAGTACTAGCAAACATGGAATTCTATGGTATTGGTATTGATGAAAGAGAACTTGAATCTATTGGAAAGAGTTTTGAAGCGGAAATAGATTCACTAATAAAAAATATATATGAATTAGCTGGAGAAGAATTCAATATAAATTCACCTAAGCAATTAGGATATATATTATTTGAAAAATTAAAATTGCCAACAGTTAAAAAGACAAAGACTGGGTATTCCACCGATGTAGAAGTATTAGAAGAATTAAAAAATGTTCATCCAATTGCAAAAGAATTGATAAGATATCGACAAATAATAAAGCTCAAATCTACTTATATAGAAGGGCTTAAACCAATGATTAATAAGACAACTGGAAGAATACATTCAAAATTCAATCAAACTGTAACTAGCACAGGAAGGATATCAAGCACTGAACCGAATCTTCAAAACATACCGATTCGAAGTGAGGACGGAAAAAGAATAAGAAAGGCTTTCATAGCACAAAAACCTGATTATATATTTCTTGATGGAGACTACTCTCAAATTGAATTAAGAATTTTAGCACATTTATCTAATGATGAAAAGATGATTGAAGCATTTTTGAACGATCAAGACATCCATACAAAAACAGCAAGTGAAGTTTTCGGGGTAGACATAAAAGATGTAAATTCAGACCTTAGAGCAAAAGCAAAAACAATTAATTTTAGTATAATTTATGGAATATCTGACTATAGTTTATCAAGAGATTTAGAAATTAGTAGAAAAGAAGCAAGAACCTATATTGATGAATACTTTGAAAACTATAATGGTGTAAAACGATATATGGAAGATTCAATCAATAAAGCTAAGGAACAAGGTTATATAGAAACAATTTTGAATCGAAGAAGGTATATTCCTGAAATAAATTCTAGCAACTACAATGTAAGATCTTTTGGTGAACGTGTAGCTATGAATATGCCAATTCAAGGTAGTGCAGCTGATATTATAAAGATGGCTATGGTAGAAATCTACAAAGATTTAAAACAAAAAAAATTAAGATCCCATATAGTATTAACAATACATGATGAATTAATTATTGAAACTCACATTGATGAATTGGATTATGTCAAGAATATGATGAAAGAAAAAATGGAAAATGTAGTAAGATTAAGAGTGCCTTTAAAAGTTGAAATATCTCAAGGAGCTAACTGGTATGAAACAAAATAGGGCTAAGATTATTGGAATAACTGGTGGAATTGCTACTGGTAAATCGACTGTAGTAAAAATATTAAAGTCTATGAATTTTATTGTAATAGAAGCAGATGAGATATCAAAAGAAGTGGTAAAAAAAGGAAAACCAGGATTGACAAAGATTGTAGAAAAATTTGGGGAAAATATATTGTTAGAAGATGGAGAACTAAATAGAAAAAAATTAGGCGAGATTATATTTAATAATGAAGATAAAAGAAAAGAGTTAAATGAAATAATGCATCCAATCATAATAAAAGAAATATTGGATAGATTAAAAAGCTATATTTTTAAATATGATATCATATTTATAGACATGCCACTCTTATTCGAGACTAAAGAATTGTTGAGTGATATGGGCTTATATTTTGATGAGATATGGCTTGTTTATTGTGATGAAGATGTTCAATTGAATAGGTTAATGAAAAGAGAAAATATTGAATTTGATTATGCTTTGAAAAAGATAAAATCTCAATTAGATTCAAATTATAAAAAGAAAAATAGCGATAAAATAATATACAATAATGGAAGTTTAGAAGAATTAGAAAAATCAGTAATAGATATGGTTAAGGAATTAAGAAGTGATAAAAATGAAAAAGATGTTTAAAATTTTTATAATAATTTTGGTTTTAGTATTTGGGTTAAAAACATTGCTATTCATAACTTTTCCAGTTCAACACAAAGAAATAGTATATAAATATTCAACTGAATTCAACTTAGACCCATTTTTAGTACTTTCAATAATCAAAGTTGAAAGTAATTTTAATGAAAATGCTATATCTTCGAAAAACGCGAGAGGTTTGATGCAGATTGGTGAAACAACAGCAAAATGGGCTGCTGAAGAATTAAAAATTGAAGACTTTAGAATAGAAGATTTGTTTGATCCGGAAATAAATATCTTAATTGGTACATGGTATATGAATAATCTCTTAAACCAATTTGGGAATACAGAAGTTGCATTAGCGGCATATAACGCTGGTAGCGGCAATGTAACAAATTGGTTAAATAACAATGACTATAGCTTTGATTCTACGACTCTTTATAGAATTCCTTTTGACGAAACGGAAAATTATGTAAGAAAGGTATCAGAAAATTTTAGAATATACGAGAGATTGTATGATGAGGAAATATTTAAATCAAATATTTCGCTGTCTGAAAAATTGTCAGATAGAATACATTCTTTTATTTTAGCTAAAAGAAAGGGGAATATTAATTGAAAAAAATTATAAACCCTCTGATTATATTTATTATATTAATGATATTTGCTACTGGGTGTCAAAATACGAACAACATTCAAAAACAAGAGCCATTTAAGTCTAGTTTGCAACAGATAATAGTCGAAAATGGCGAAATTTCGTTGCCGCTTACAAATTTTAAAACATTAAATCCGATTTACACAGACAATTTATATTATTATTACTTTTCTAAATTGATGTATGAAGGATTATTTGAATATGATGAAAATTTAAAATTATCACCTAAACTAGCAGAAAGTTTTAATATAAATGATGACGGGAAAAGTATCGATATCAAGATAAGAGAAAATATTTTTTTCCATGATGGGAGTGAACTTACAGCTGAGGATGTAGATTTTACTATCAATATGTTAAGACAGGCAGGGGATGAAAGTATTTATAATAATATGTACAAAAGTGCTTATAACAATGCCAATGTTTCTTATTTGAGATCGGATGTATTATCAAAATATAGCATAAGAATATATTTTGATAATACACCAACATTATGCTTGGATTTACTTACATTTCCTATAATAAAAAGTTCATCTAAAGAAACGGCATTAAGCAAAGAAAACTTTTTTCCAAATGGAACAGGTCCATATCAGTTTATAGATTATCAAAACAACAAAGAGATACATCTTAGAGCATATGATAATTATTGGGGAGAAAAAGCTCAAATAACTAATATAACTGGCAAAATATTTGAAAATGAAGAGCTGATGCTAACTGCATTTGAAGCTGGTAAAATTCACATTACTAAAAGTTTAGATTCTGATTGGGGTAAATATCTTAGCAACAATAGAGTAAAGACAAAAGAATTTATTTCAGGAGAATATATTGGAATTGCTATAAACCATGAAAAAGAAATCTTTAATTCTGAGAATTCTCTTGAGATCAAAAAAAGTTTGATGTATGGTATTAATAGGCAAGAATTAATAAGAAAGATTTTCTTATCCCATGGTACAGCTGTTGATACACTGATATATCCAAATTTTTATTTATTACCTGAGTCTGCATATTCTTATGGATATAACTTAGATAAAGCTAAAGATTTATTGGATACTACTGAATATTTTTTATACGATAAAGATAATATTAGAATCAATGAATCTGGAGAAAGATTATCTTTTGATTTATTAGTTAATGGAAAAGATAAAATATTATTAAGCATGGCTAATATGATTAAATCAGATCTTTTAGATTTAGGTATAGAATTAAATTTAATTGTTATAAATAATGAAGAAATAGAAGATAAAGATTTTAGAGAAGAGCTCAAAAATGGAGACTTTGAATTAGCAATCTTTAGATACCAAATAGGTACTTTTCAACGTTATGAATCACTACTAAAATCAGACAATATAGGATATGACAATTTCTCTAGATATAGTAATCAAATGATGGATGCATTATTGGATGATATTAGTAACTCAATTAATGAAGAAGATAAAAGAGATGCTTATGAAGAGTTCTCAAAATATTTTATCGAAGAAATCCCATATATAAGCATTATGTATCTAAATGACAGCTTGCTAGTAGATTCCTCGATAAAAGGGGATTTAAAACCTCAATACTATAATATCTACTATGGACTTCAAGAGTGTTATTTATCTTTAGATAAATAAATCCTACACTTTTTAATAATGCATAAGATTTTATGCTTGATATTAGCTAAATAAAATACTATAATAACTTTGTGAGATTATTTAGAATTAAAATTGCGAGTGTGCTGGAATAGGCAGACAGGCATGTTTGAGGGGCATGTGCTAGTATTAGCGTATGGGTTCAAGTCCCATCACTCGCACCATGTCAAAATTTAAATAATCTAAAACATAGAAATAAATAGTTTTATGGATTCTAAAGAAAAACAATAATTATATTAATATCAAGACAATTAAACCAGTATTTTGCTATAAGCAAATACTGGTTTTTTATGTGAAATATAATCATTAGCATAAAAACTGGTTTGATTAATTATTTACTATGTATAAATGGTTTATTTGATTCCATTAAATCTAGCTTTTTGTTAAAAAATCTCTCTTAAGGTATACATTGATAAGTTTTAATGTTATAATATATTCTGATAGTTTATGTATAGGATTTAATAAAATAATATTATACTAGCAAAGAGGTGTAGAATAATGGACTTAGGCAAATTAACATTTAAGGGTGGAGCTTCAATCCCTGAATTCAAGGAATTGACCAGTAAAAATCCTGTTGAAGTATTAAAAAGTCCCAAGATAGTTTACATACCCCTACATCAGCATTCTGGTTCTCCTTGTGAGCCTTTGGTAAATGTTGGTGATGTTGTTAAAATTGGGCAAAAGATAGGTAGTTCTAATGCTTTTGTTTCATCCTCAATCCATTCAAGTGTGTCTGGGGTTGTTAAAGAAATCTCAACAATATATACCCCAACTGGAATTAAAAGTAAGTGTGTAGTTATAGAAAACGATGGCATGGATGAAATGATCGAAAGCATAAAAGAACGTAGTTTAGAATCTTATAAACGTGAAGAAATAATTTCAACTTTGAAAGAGATGGGAATAGTAGGAATGGGTGGAGCGAGTTTTCCTACTCATGTTAAATTTTCACCTCCAGAAGACAAAAAAATAGACATACTAATAATAAATGGAGCAGAATGTGAACCATATATAACTGCTGATCATAGATTGATGTTAGAAAACACTAAAGATATAGTATCAGGTATTAAAGTAGCGATGAAAGCACTAAACACTGAAAAAGCATACATCGGGATTGAAGATAATAAACCTGATGCAATAGAAGCAATGAAGAAAGAATTAGCTGGTGAAAAAAACATAGAAGTGGCTATATTAAAAACAAAGTATCCTCAAGGTGATGAAAAAAGGATAATAGATGCGATAACTAATAGGAAAGTGCCATTAGGTGGACTTCCAATGGATGTTGGGTGTGTTGTATCTAATGTAGCTACTATTAAAGCAATTAATGATGCTATTTTAAAAGGTAAGCCTCTATATGAAAGGATTGTAACAGTAACAGGATCAGTAAACAATCCCAAAAATTTACTTGTTAGAATCGGCACTCCTATAGAAGATTTAATTGAGGCTTGTGGAGGGTTTAAAGGGAAACCTGGAAAGATAATAATTGGTGGACCAATGATGGGAATCGCTCAATTTGATTTAAAGACACCTATTGTAAAAGGATCAAATGGGGTTTTAGTTCAAGCTTTAGATGAAATAAAAAATGAAGAAGTTTTACCTTGCATCAAATGCGGCAAATGCATTGATGTGTGCCCATCTAGATTAGAACCACTTTTTATTTCTAGTTATTCTTTAAAGGATAACTACAGTAAGTGTGATGAATTAAATGCACTTGCTTGTGTTGAATGTGGGGCATGTTCTTATATATGTCCAGCAAAGAGACCATTAGCAGAATCTATAAAGATTGCTAAAAGAGAAATTACTGCAAAGAGGAAGAAATCATAATACGGAGGGTTGAATAATGGTTGAAAAGACAATTGGAAAGACTAAAGATGATTCTAATTCTTTAGATAATAAACTTATTGTATCCTTATCTCCGCATATCAGATCAGATGAATCGGTAAGGGGAATTATGGGAGATGTAATTATCGCATTAATACCAGCGATGATTGCAAGCATTTATTATTTTGGCTTTAATGCATTTAAGTTAATACTTATCACAACGATTTCTGCAGTTTGTGCAGAGGCTTTTATTCAAAAACTTTTTAAAAAGCCAATTAGAGTAAATGATTTAAGTGCAGTTGTAACAGGAATTCTTTTAGCTCTTAACTTACCAGCTGGAGCTCCATGGTGGATGGCTGTATTCGGTGCTTTTTTTGGGATAATAGTAATAAAGGAATTCTTTGGAGGAATTGGATCGAATTTTATGAATCCTGCATTAGGTGCTAGGGCAGCACTTGTGGCATCTTGGCCTAGTTTGATGGCTACATATACATTTCCGGATGCAGTTAGCTCTGCAACACCTTTACAAATATTAAAAGAAGGAAGTGGAAGTTTACCAACTATACAACAGATGTTTATTGGGAATATAGGTGGAGTTATCGGTGAAACATCCGCTGCGTTACTTTTAATTGGTGGAGTTTACTTAGTCATAAGAAAAGTTATTGATTGGAAAGTTCCAACAATATATATTGGTACTACTGCATTGATGTTATTGTTATTGGGTGTTGACAATAGTCAAATAATCTATCATATACTTGGTGGAGGATTAATGCTAGGAGCAATTTTTATGGCAACTGATTATTCTTCTTCCCCAGTCACTTCAAAAGGTAAAATTATATTTGCAATAGGTTGTGGATTATTAACTGCTTTATTCAGAGTAAAAGGCAATTTACCAGAGGGTGTAACATACGCAATATTAATAATGAATGTTGCTTCTCCTCTAATTGAAAAATTGACTAAACCAAAAGTATTTGGGGAGGTAAAGTAAATGAAAGAGACTATAAGACTTGCATTGATACTATTTTTAGTCGCTGCTGTGTCAGCTGGAATTTTAGCATTTGCAAACGAACTAACAGCACCTATAATTGCTGAGATTGAAAGAGAAGGAAGTTTTGGAGCAATTGCGGATATGTTTCAAGATGCAGACGACTTTCAACCATTAGAGGATGAAATAATGAATGAAATTTTGGCAAATAACAACTTTGTTCAAGAAGTCACTAAAGCTTTAAAAGGCGATGAAGTAATAGGTTACGGCTTTAAAGTTAAATCTGTTGGCTATGGTGGAGATATAATATCTTTAATAGGAATAAACACAGAAGGAAGAATAGTTGGATTTACAGTATTGCAAATGAGTGAAACAGCAGGCTTAGGGTCTAGAATTGCTGATGATCCAGCATTTGCAGAATCATTTGTAGGTAAATCTGCTACTGAAAAACTAGTTCCTGTAGCATCACCATCGGCAGACAATGAATTTCTTGCATTAAGTGGTGCAACAGTATCGACTTCGGCAGTTCAAGCTGCTGTAAATGGAGCAGTTGATGCATTTGTAAATTATCTTTCTAAATAGCGGGGTGATTATATGAAAACTTCAGATATATTTAAAAATGGCTTAATTAAGCAAAATCCAATTTTCATTCAGTTGATTGGTATGTGTTCTGTTTTGGCAGTATCAAGTTCATTAAAAAATAGCGTGACTATGTCAGCTGCTGTAATAGGAGTTTTAGTTCTGTCAAATATCGTTATTTCACTTATAAGAAAAGTTATACCAGATAAGATTAGAATTCCAATTTTTATTGTTGTAATTGCAACTTTTGTTACATTAGTTGAAATGTTAATGAAAGCATTCATGCAACCTATGTATCAAGCTTTAGGGATATTCATTCCATTGATAGTTGTAAATTGCTTGATTTTAGCTAGAGCAGAGTCTTTTGCTTCAAAAAACGGAGTACTTAAATCTGCTTTAGATGGATTGGCTATGGGGCTTGGATATACAATTGCAATTTCTGTACTAGGAACTATTAGAGAAATATTAGGTTCTGGTACACTTTGGGGAATTCAACTTTTTGGAGAAAATTTCCAACCAGCAGGCCTTTTTATAGCACCTCCGGGAGCATTTATTTTGCTGGGTATCCTTATAGCTATATTTAGATCAGTAGTTGTAAAAAGAATTTCTCAAGAATAGGGGGCTTAATAGATGGATATAGTAAATATTATTATCGCGAACGTTTTTATTAACAATTATGTATTTTCTCGATTTCTAGGAATTTGCCCATTCTTGGGAGTATCAAATAAAATGGAGACTGCAACTGGAATGGGAATAGCTGTAACATTTGTAACAACATTAGCATCGGTAATTACACATATAATCCAAAAATATATTTTGGAGGTAGCTAATATAGAGTACTTACAGACAATAGTTTTTATTTTGGTCATAGCATCATTAGTTCAATTTGTAGAACTAGTACTTAAAAAGACATCACCATCTTTATACAATGCAATGGGCGTTTATTTACCATTAATTACTACTAACTGCATAGTTTTGGGAGTAGCTATATTAAATATTCAAGAAAATTATAATATTATTCAAACTGCTGTAAGTGGGTTCAGCGCAGCTTTAGGATTTACTTTGGCTCTTGTGTTAATGGCTTCTGTTAGGGAAAAACTGGAGGTTGCAGATATCCACGAATCTTTAGAGGGTTTTCCTTTAACACTTATTGCAGCTGGTCTGATGTCCATAGCTTTTGCTGGATTTTCAGGACTAATGTAGGAGGAGATTAAATGGAAATTACAAATATAATACAACCTATACTAATATTGGGCGGAATTGGACTTTTATTTGGGGCTTTGCTTTCAATAGCCTCTAAGATATTCGCAGTTGAAATAGATCAGAATGTAGAAAGAATATTAAATGTATTGCCTGGGGCTAATTGTGGAGCATGTGGTTATCCAGGATGTGAGGGTTTAGCTAAAGCATTGGCAGAAGGTAAAGCCGAATCTAATGCTTGCGTTGTTGGAGGTCAGAAAGTAGCGAACGATGTAGCTAAGGCTTTGGGCATAACAGCTAGTGAATTTGAAAAAAATGTAGCTGTTGTATTATGTCAAGGAGATTGTGATAAAGCAAAAGATAAATATGTTTATCAAGGTATTGAAGATTGTAAAGCACAAAACATATTAGCTGATGGGAAAAAGGAATGTCCATATGGTTGCCTTGGATGTGGTAGTTGTTATGATGTCTGCGCATTTGATGCTATAGCCATAATCAATGGAATAGCAATTATAGATAGAGAAAAATGTACAGCTTGTAAAAAGTGTATCGAAGTATGTCCGAAACATATTATTGAATTAGTTCCTTATGAAAGTCATGCCGTAGTGAAATGCAAAAGCGAGGATCCTGGGAAAGCAGTTAGGGGTTACTGTTCTATAGGATGTATTGGCTGCAAGATTTGTGTTAAAAATTGTCCGGAAGATGCTTTTTCTTTTGAAAACAATTTAGCTAAAATCAATTACGAAAAATGTACAAATTGCATGACATGTGTAGAAAAATGTCCTACTAA
>NZ_JBSQIL010000027.1:0-21516 GCF_055108775.1 Soehngenia sp.
TACTTTAATTCCATCGATTTGTAACTTTTCAATTATTTCATCTTGGTATTTATCTAATTTACTTGGTTTATCTCTTGTTTTGGGCTTTCCTTCATATCCTTCATAATATTTTTTAACTGTTCTTCTATCAAATCCATATTTTCTAGCTAATTCTGAATAGTTAGGTTTTAGATCCATAGCTTTTATTATTATTAGTTGTGCTCTTAAGTTGTCTTCCATTGCTATCCCTCCTAAAAGAAGAATAGCAATTATGCACAATTTTGTACATTTTTATTTTCTCTTTTTTGTACATTTTAATTATATCATTTACAATAAGTTTAATGGATAAAATAGATTTTTATCAATTATCTTTAGTCAATCATCCTTTTTTCTATTTATGTTCAGTCTTTTCGTATAATTTGTATAACTTATCCAATAAATAAAACTCTAAGGAACATAATATAGTTACGATACCAGCAATTAATTCTTTTATTCCAACATAATTAAGGTCAACCATGTATATACAGACAATAATTATAACAGGATTTAGAATTGCTAAAAATTTAATTTTCTTTATGATTTTTTTCATATATTTACCTCGCACTACTCCAAGGTAGTGTCAAGTAGACACTCCTATTTTTTTATTAAAAACCTTATGTTATCAAGGGTTACATCATTTTTATAAAACAAAAAACGATGACCTGCCCTTTATGTGATGCTCCTCATCAATATATTTATGACAACAATGGCGGCAATGGCCAATACCCTTGCAAAGTCTGCGGTCAAATATTTATTACAGGGGAACAAGTTCCTTCACGCTTAGTCCTTGTATGAGCATATTGTGGACATACCTTAGTTGCTGTTAAAGACCGTAAACACTTTGTTGTTCATAAATGTGCCAATAAAAATTGTTCTTATTACAAGAGCAATTTAAAGCTACTTCCTTTGCACTCAGACTCCTTTACAAGAAGTTTTTCTTTAAAAATCTTCCTTTTTAATTGTGGCCATCATATATCCGCATTCTTCACAATAGTAGGCTTTATCTACTCTGCCATGAATTACATCATCTCCAATTTTCTTTCCACCTATATTTAATGAAAACTTTGCTCTATTTTCTTCCTTGCCATCTTTTTTGAAAAAACTCAGAACCTCTTCTCCAAGGGCTTCTAATTCTACCATTTGGCTATTACATTTTTTACACTCCATAATTATTCCCTCCTATTTCCCCGTACCGTTTTGTAATATTAAATGAAAATTGTGGACTCCAAGCTCTCTATGGTACAATGTTTTGCAATCATCAATTCGCACCCTATAGTCCAGTTTCTAAAAAGATACAAAATTACTCTCGTTGTCCTGTTTGTGGTAAGGTAACTTTTTCTATACTCCAAAGTACTTGTCAAAGAAAATCATCAGTTTTTCGATTATCCCTTGCTTTTTCTCAACTCTACCTCCACCAAAGCGAGATACAGGCGGCATGATTTTATCAATAGCTGTTCCTGTTGTTTTAAGCACTCCATCTCTGAAAGCATTGTCAATTAAGCGGCGAGTTTCTTGAGGTTTTAATTTTTCCTCTTCTATGATTGCTGAGATTTCTTCTTCTTTACGCTCATCGATGAATTTTCGCCAATCCTCGTCAACTTTTGTCGATACATTGACTTGTTCAATAAAACTTTCAATCAGCTCTTTTTTGCTTCGCAGTTCAAAACTTGAATTGATAGCCTTGTTTATAGTTGTAAGAATTGTCTTATCCTTGCAGCTGGATTCTTGATATTTGGCTACAAGCATGAGGATGTAGTCAATATTTACCTCTATCTGCTTGACTAGTTCAATCTCAAAGACTATGTCATCATTTATAATTTCTTTATCCCCATCATCTCTTTTTCTGTATTTATGATATAAGTCAATATAATTGCTTTGATAGTCTTGAAAATCCCTTTCAGATAAAATCTCATTTCCTTCAAAATCATCGAAGGATGTAAGGATATTCTTAAGCCGTAGTATCGCTCCATATAACTTGATAAATTCTTTTTCTGCCTCTTCTCCTACAATAGGCTGTCCTAGTGGGTACTGTGATGTAAGAGTTGAAATAAGTTCTGTGTATCCTGGTTTATGCTCGCCTTTGTCATCATATCCGTTATAGTATTCTTCATATGTCTTTAACAGTACAATGCCACCTGCATCTTTGTTTCCAAATAAGGCAATTGCCTTGTCAGTTTCTTCCTTTAGATCTCTGAAACAAACTATGTTCCCATATGTCTTGACGCTGTTTAAGATGCGGTTTGTTCTTGAAAAAGCTTGAATTAGTCCATGCTGCCTTAAGTTTTTATCTACCCATAGAGTGTTAAGTGTGGTCGCATCAAATCCTGTTAGGAACATATTAACAACAATCAATATATCAATCTCTCTATTTTTTACACGTAGAGAGAGGTCTTTATAGTAATTTTGAAACTTATCTGAAGATGTATCATAATTTGTGTTAAATATTTTATTGTAGTCCTTGATAGCTGATTCTAAAAAATCTCTATAGCTTTGGTCAAGATTTTCTATATTAAAGTCTTCATCAGGCAAAAGTCCTTCTGGCTCTTCTGCATTGGGGCTAAAACTGAAAATTGTTGCGACTATAAGGTTGCGATTTTTTTCAGCTAGCTGTTTTTTAAATTCATTGTAGTATTTGATAGCCATTGGAATGGAATCTGCAGCAAATATTGAATTAAACCCCGCTACACGCCTTGATTCACGCTTTTCTAACATTTTTTTAGGATTTGTCTTGTCAGGTTCTTCCCATTTTGCAGAGAGTTCATAAAAGATATTGCGCTTCGTCTTCTGATCAAAGTGCTCAATGACATAAGAGACAATCTCACTGACTCGCTGAGGGTCGGCTAAAGCTTTTTCCTTGTCTATGCTATAGACTTTTTTATCGTCTAGATAATCAGGCATCTTGATCGTGTTGATAAAATCTATTCTAAAAGGCAATACATTTCTATCGTTAATGGCATCTACTATGGTATAAGTATGAAGTTTTTCTCCAAAAGCTTGTTCTGTTGTCCTAAGCATAGGGTTGCCGTTAGATCCAGCATTTGCAGCAAAAATAGGCGTTCCAGTAAAGCCGAATATATGATAATTTTTAAATGCTTTTATAATAGCCATGTGCATATCGCCAAATTGTGAGCGATGGCACTCGTCGAATATAAGCACAATATGTTTTTTATATATATCATGCTGTTTATTTTTTCTTATAAAAACATCCAGCTTTTGAATAGTAGTTACAATTATCTTGTATTCGTGAGGGTTTCCCTTTTCATCTCTATCTTCCAATTGTCTTTGAAGAACTCTTGTTGATGTATTCCCATTGGCTGCTCCTTTTTCAAAGCGATCGTATTCCTTCATGGTTTGGTAGTCCAAATCTTTACGGTCAACTACAAACAATACCTTGTCTATGTATGGCAATGCAGAAGCTAGTTGAGCTGTCTTAAAGCTAGTCAAGGTCTTTCCTGAGCCTGTTGTATGCCAGATATATCCTCCAGCATCTGTTGTGCCCATTTTTTTGTAGTTGGTTGATACTATAATACGTGACAATATTCGTTCAGCAGCAGCAATTTGATATGGGCGCATTACAAGCAACAAATCCTCAGATGTAAATACACAGTATTTTGTAATAATATTCAAAAGGGTGTGCTTTGCAAAAAATGTTCTAGTAAAATCCACAAGGTCAGCTATGACTTTGTTATTCGCATCTGCCCAAAAGCTAGTAAATTCAAAGCTGTTGCTCGTTTTTTCCCCTCTTTTACTTTCGCCTTTATTTTGCTCCTTTAAATGAGCATTTCTTGTAGTGTTACTGTAATACTTTGTATGTGTGCCGTTTGAGATTACGAAAATCTGCACATACTCAAACAGACCCGAAGATGCCCAAAAGCTATCTCGTTGATAGCGGTCAATCTGATTAAATGCTTCTCGTATGGATACTCCTCGACGTTTTAATTCCACATGTACAAGGGGCAATCCATTTACAAGCACTGTAACATCGTAACGTGTTGCATGCTTGCCAGCTGATTCCTCGTATTGATTGATTACCTGCAATCGATTGTTGTGGATATTCTTTTTGTCTAAAAGATAAATATTCTTTGTAGAACCATCATCTCGCTTTAGTATCTGAATATGGTCGTCTTGAATTTTTCTTGTTTTCTCGACGATGCCCTCATTGGTGTTAGCAATGCATTCTGTAAAAAATCTATTCCATTCACCATCGGTAAAGGTAAAATCATTGAGTAATTCAAGCTGTTTACGGAGATTCGAGATAAGCGCAGCCTCATTGTGTATTGTAATGTATTCATATCCTTGCGAGATTAAAAGGTTGATAAACTCTCGCTCAAGATCAGCCTCGCTCTGATACTTTTCAGGGCGGACGCTGTAATCTGCTGTGTATTCGGATACTACCGTTGCTTCGTCGGTACTTGCAACGATGTTATATATACTCATGCTTTCACCTCATTTGCTCCCTTTGCGTCTTTTGGACGAGCAGGGAAAGCTAATAATTTATCCCTGTAATATTCATATTGCTTTTGTCGTGCTTCAATCTCAGCCGGAAGACCACTGGTAAGATCGTTACAAAGCGCATCAAAGCGATCGAGTATTGAAACTATGCGAGCTTGCTCTTCTAACGATGGCAAAGGGATACAGATCTCTTTAAGTGCAGGAATACTTGTATGAACAACCTTGCTCTTTACTTTTCCTCTACCTTTTTGTGCTATAGCATCTGATGTAGATAGGGCATAAGAAATGTATTTGGGATTTTGTTTATGTTTCATAACAACAATATCACCACCAGCGAAGCACTTTTCATGCCCCATATATGCACATGATTTAGCTATTTCTTCTACACTTTCGCCAGTGATTGCAAATAATATATCCCCATGTTCAAATGTCTTTGTGCCTTTCTTTGTATGAGATATGCAAGTGTCAAACCATATATTATATTTAGTATAAATTTCTCCATAATGAACACAAGGTATACCATCTTTAGTAATTTCACTAAGTTTTATTCCTGATCCACGATACATATCTGTAGCTATTTCGCCCAACTTAACAACAGGTACTTCATCACCAAAAGTCAATAACTTATCCCTATAATATTCATATTGTTTTTTTCTTGCTGTAAGCTCTGCTGTAAGCTCTGCTGTAAGCTCTGTTGTAAGCTCTGTGAAATTGTCCAGTATTCTGACAATTTCTTGCTGTACAGGTAGGGGTGGGAGGGGGATAACCACACGAGCCATAGTAGTACTCATAAGTTTTGGGTTTCCCATACCAGAACTAACGTAATTTTTAGCAACTATTTGCAAATAATAAAACAGAAACTTTGTGTTCAGAATATTATTGTCTTTCACACGTAATAAGCCACACACATTAGTAATACTAAATTTTTCGTTAATGTGATAAAAAACAGACCCAGCATTTGCTCCATCAGTAGTCCAAGTTATAGATTCACAATCATAGTCATAATTATTAATAAAGCCGAAGATTCCATTATCTGTAGTTTGTGATGAATAAACAGGGTACTCACCCTTATTATAACGTAAATATTCTTTGGATATTACTCTACCACGTGTAATATCACAAACATCAGCTAACTTTACATACTCCACTCCATCAGGGCAATATTCAGCAATCAATTCATTTAATTTGCTCATTGTTCCACCTCTATCTCTGCGATAATCTTGTCGATTTCTTCTCTTAAAAGCTGCTCTCTTGCAACGATTCTTTCTATCTCCTTATTAAGAGCGACTATATCTATCTTCTCTCTTGTGTCCTCTTTCTCTACATAAGTAGAAACAGAAAGATTGTAGTCATTTTTTGCTATTTCACTGTTAGGAACAAGCTTTGAAAAGTATGCAATGTCCTTTCTCTCCTTAAAGGCATTTAAAATATTCTCTATATTTTCATCTGTCAGCTTGTTGTTGTTGGTAACTTTAACAAATTCTTCTGATGCATCTATAAATAATGTTTTGTTTTCTGATTTGGATTTTTTAATTACCATAATGCACGTGGCAATGCTAGTTCCATAAAAAAGATTGTCAGGCAACTGGATTATACAGTCAATGTAATTGTTATCGACAAGGTATTGCCTGATTTTCTTCTCAGCACCTCCTCTATACATTACCCCGGGGAAACATACTATTGCTGCTGTTCCATTTGTCGCAAGCCAAGAAAGGCTATGCATGATAAAAGCCAGGTCAGCTTTGGATTTTGGAGCTAATACTCCCGCTGGCGAAAAACGCGGATCGTTGATTAAAATAGGATCGCTATCGCCTTTCCATTTAGTAGAATATGGCGGATTTGAAACAATCGCCTCAAAAGGCTCATCATCCCAATGTTGTGGATCAGTCAATGTATCTCCCAAGGCAATATCAAATTTCTCGTAACCGATGTCGTGTAGAAACATATTTATTCTACATAGGTTATATGTCGTTATGTTGATTTCTTGTCCAAAGAATCCTTGTCGTACATTATCCCTTCCGAGAATTTTAGCAAATTTTAAAAGCAATGAGCCAGACCCACAAGCAGGGTCGTACACCTTGTTGACTTCGGTTTTGCCTACTAATACAATGCGAGTTAGCAATTCAGAAACTTCCTGAGGTGTATAATACTCTCCACCGCTTTTTCCAGCATTTGATGCATACATACCCATTAAATATTCATAGGCATCGCCGAAAGCATCAATTGTATGATCTTTGTAATCGCCTAATTTCATATCAGCGATAGAATTAAGAAGTTTTACCAGCTTTTCGTTACGTTTCGCCACAGTGGTGCCCAGTTTGTTGCTGTTAACATCGATATCATCAAACAAACCTTTAAAATCGTCTTCGCTTTCTTTGCCTTGTGCTGACGCCTCTATGTTTTTAAATACCCGTTCAAGTGTTTCGTTCAAGTTTTCATCTTCCTTTGCACGAGCGCGGACATTTTCAAAAAGCTCACTAGGTAAAATAAAGAAACCCTTTGAATCAACCATTTCTTCTCGGATCTCTTCTGCTTCTTCATCAGAAAGCTTTGCATAGTCAAAATCTATATTTCCTGCTTCCCATTCACCAGCATTGATAAAAGCGGTAATATTTTCAGATATGTATCGATAAAACAACATTCCGAGGACATATTGTTTAAAGTCCCATCCATCTACGCTGCCTCTTAGGTCATTTGCTATATTCCATATGGTACGGTAAAGTTCAGCACGTTCTTGTTCTTTTTTATTGTTTTCCATAAATCAACTTCCTCCCATTATATTTAAAATCAAAACTAACTGCTGTATAAACACTTATACTAGCATCTATACAAAAGTTTTTATATGACAATCAATTTTGTCTTTTATTTATATATTTTTTCCATTATAGCACATTTTGTTCAAATTATGCTTGACAATGTTAAAAAAGGCATAGCCGAATATTAACGACTATGCCATATTTTTTAGAAATTATAATTAACTATCTGAACGCTTAAAAATCTAATCTTTTTAAATTAATTCTTTTCAAGTCTTATTCCAGTTAGTTCTCCATTTAAGTCTTGTTTTTGCTCAAATTCTTCATCTACTTTTATGATGTCTGTGGCTAAAGTTTCTTTTTTGATATAGTCTTCAAACTTCATTACCGCTTTTTCTACACTGTCTGGTCCATTATAATATATTTTAATGGTGTCTAGAATTTCATAGTCATTGTTCTTTCTCATTTGCTGAACTTTTGATATGAATTCTCTTGCAAATCCTTCATCTATTAAGTCTTGAGTTAGTGTAGTGTCTAATATAACAAATAGATTGTTTTCCATCACTACATTAAATCCTTCTTTAGAAGAAATGGTTACGGTTACCATGTCTTTATCTATATTTACATCTTCCCCATCTAAGTTTAATGTTAAAGTCTCTCCGCTTTCAAATTTTTCTGAGACTTCCTTAGCATCTAATGTTTCTAAAGCTTTTGAAAAACTCTTGATCTTGGAGCCCAAGATAGGCCCTGCTACTTTAAAGTTTGGCTTTAGTGAAAAATTCATAAACTGAGATAGATCTTTTTCAAATACTACTTCTTTTACATTTAGCTCTTCTTTTATTAAGTCAACTATGTCAGATATTGTCTCTTCGTATTTCCCATCTATCAATACTTCTTGTAGTGGTTGTCTAACCTTTATTTTTACACTTTCTCTAGATGCTCTCCCAAGGGCAACTAAATTTCTAACTAAATCCATCTTCTCTTCTAATTTTTTGTCTATGAGTTTTTCATTTACTTCTGGATAATAATCCAAGTGAACGCTCTCGTTGTCAGTTAAATTTCTATACAGTTCTTCTGCGATGAATGGAACAAACGGAGCAATTATTTTAGTTAATCCTACCAATATTTCATAGGTTGTATTGTAAACTGCCTTTTTATCGTCATCTAATGAAGTTGACCAAAATCTTCTTCTATTTCTCCTTATATACCAATTGGATAAGTCTTCTATTACAAATTCTTGTATATCTCTTACTGCTCTTGTTAATTCAAACTGTTCCATATTTTCTTGGGTTTCTATTAATAAGCTATTGAATCTTGAAAGTATCCACCTATCTATTTCTGGCCTGTTTTCGTATGGAATGTTGAATTCTCTAGGGTCTACTTCATCTGTATTTGCATAAAGGCTGAAGAAGTTGTATACATTTCTTATACTTCTAAAGAATTTGGATTCTACTTCTTTCAATCCATCTTCATCAAATTTTGTTGGCGTCCATGGTGGTGAAACATATATTAAATACCATCTTAAAACATCTGCTCCATATTCATCAAAGAGTTTAAATGGATCTACAGTATTGCCTTTAGATTTAGACATTTTTTTGCCTTCTTTGTCTAAAACCAAATCATTTACCAAGACATTTTTATATGGCGCTTTCCCTGTTACAAATGTTGAAATTGCTAACAAAGAGTAGAACCAACCTCTTGTTTGATCAATTCCTTCACAGATAAAATCCGCAGGGAATAGTTTGTCAAAATCATCTTTATGCTCAAATGGATAGTGATGTTGTGCAAATGGCATTGATCCACTGTCAAACCATACGTCAATTACATCTTTTTCTCTAGTCATCAAGCCTCCGCATTCAGGGCATTTAAAGTGAACATTGTCAACATATGGCCTATGCAAATCTAAATCTCTATCTATATCTTCAATAGCTTTCTCTACCAATTCATCTCTTGAGCCTACACTCTCAATATGACCGCATTCTTCACATCTCCAAAGTGGAAATGGAGTCCCCCAATATCTTGAACGAGTTATAGCCCAATCATTTAAGTTCTCCAACCAATTTCCAAATCTCTTTTCTCCGACAAATTCTGGATACCAATTTACTCCATTGTTATTTTCAATAAGTTTGTCTTTGAATTTAGTAACTTCGATATACCATGAAGGTTTAGCATAGTATAATAACGGTGTATGACATCTCCAGCAGTGAGGATAATTATGAAGTATTTTTTCCTTTTTGTATAGCTTACCATTTTCTTTAAGCCATTTTATAATATCTTCATCTGCATCCATTACAAATTTTCCAGCCCATGGAGTTGTTATGAATTCACCATCTTCACCTACTGGGTTTACTACTGGGAGATTATATCTTAAGCCAGTATTGTAGTCATCTTCACCAAAAGCAGGTGCAGAGTGGACTATACCAGTTCCATCTTCAGTTGTTACATAGTCTCCAAGAGTTACAAAAAATGCTTTATCATTTACTTTAATAAATGGAATTAATTGCTCATATTCGATATACTCTAAGTCTTTTCCCTTTATTTCTTCTAATATTTCATATTCTTTTTCTAAAACTTTGTCAGCTAAGTCTTTGGCAAGATAATAAATCTCACCATCTGAAATGACTTTTACATAAGTTACTTCAGGATTTACAGTTAAGCAAACATTTGATGGCAATGTCCATGGTGTTGTTGTCCATGCTAGAAAATATTCATTTTTGTCTTTGAGTTTAAATTTCACAGTTACAGTTTCTGTCTTTATTTCTTCATACCCCAATGCTACTTCATGTGAAGCAAGTCCTGTTCCGCATCTTGCACAGTATGGCAAAATTTTATGGCCTTCATAGAGCAATCCTTCTTTATTCATTTTGTCTAGTATCCACCAAACTGATTCTATATAGTCATTTTCTAAGGTGATGTATGGATTGTCTAAGTCTATCAAATATGCCATTCGCTCTGTCATTTCCCGCCATAATTTCTCATATTGGAATACAGACTCACGACACTGTTTGTTAAATTCTTCTACACCGTATTTTTCAATATCTTGTTTGTTCTTTAAATTCAGTTTCTTCTCAACTTCAATTTCAACTGGGAGTCCATGTGTGTCCCATCCAGCTTTTCTCTTGACTTGATAGCCTTTCATGGTTTTGTATCTGCATGTTAAATCTTTTAATGTCCTAGCCATTACATGATGTATGCCTGGTTTTCCATTAGCTGTGGGAGGTCCTTCATAAAAAATGAATGGATTGTTTTCATCTCTAGTATCTACAGATTTGTGCAATAAATCAATTTCTTTCCAATATGCAGAGATTGATTTTTCTCTCTCGCTTACGGGTTTATTTGATAATTCATTAAACCTTTTCATTTTATTCTCCTTTCTATTGAAAAATCCCTAAGTCAATGACTTAGGGACGAATGTTCGCGGTACCACCCAAATTACAGCTTAATTAAGCTGTCACTTTACGCATATATCGCATAGCTTGCGTCATACCTTACTAATATTTCAGGTACAATGCTCAAAGGTGATATTCGCAAATACTAACATAGCGATCTTACACCGTCAATCGCCTCTCTGGGATGCTCATATAAGCTACTCGTCCTTTTCATAGCATATCATACTTTTATTAATATATCTTAAAATATTGCACCTTGTCAACAATTAGTTATCGTTATCTTGGAGTTTTCTCAACTTATATAAAGTGGATTCACTATCTAAATTGACATCTTCGTAAGTTAGATATTCTCCTTTTTTTATATCTCTAGTGACAGTGGCTTTTTTGTTAATCAAACCTATAGGCACTAGATTTTCTTTTTTAGCTGTTTCATAGCTATCAATTGAGCCAAATACAGTGTATTCTCCTATGCCGTCTAAGTGTTCTCCTTTTTTTAAGTCTTTTTTTGCTCTAGTGATGACTTCAGCATATGGGTGATTTGATTTTGGCACTATAGATGGTTCATTAAGTATAGCAGCTTTTGCGATTGATATAGGCGTTTCTAAACTTGTCAAGTGATATGGCCTATATAATATATAGTTTGGTCCATCACCCATTTTCAAAAACTGCATCTCCTTATGTACTACAGGTAAGTCAGTTGTTATTATAGCATATACTCCCGGTGCAATTCCATGTGTAAAATCTACTATGCCATATTTATTAAGTATTCCGCCATTTTCTTTTAAACTGTAAATTTTAGGCATGTCTTCTACTTTTGCAGTTACTCCATGTCCTCCTCTTATATCAGGGACAAACCCTGTAGCGTTTGCCATGGCTGCCAATTCAACCATTGTATTAGTTCCATCGATAAATGATGCAAGTCTAAGTGGCTTAAGTCCTTTTCTGATTGCTTCTTCTTCCACCATGTCAGGTGTAACATAATAGTTTAGAGGATTGTTCTTTCCTTTTCCAATCGCTAGAACTTCAAATCCTGATATTGTAGCAAAATCATATAACTCAAGAGCTGCACCTGGTTCGTCACCCGCTGAGCCTGTGTAAACAACTCCTTTTTCTTTTGCAAGTTTGTTTAAATAAGGACCTACTACAACGTCAGCTTCCACATTTAGCATGACTATGTGTTTACCTTCATTTATCGAATTTAAAGCGATATTTGCTCCTGTTTCAGGTACTCCAGTAGCATCTAACACTACATCAACAAGACTCGATTTAATAGCAATTTGCCAATCATCTGTAACGGCGTATTTCCCTTGTTCTAGTGCTTTATCTATGTCATTAGTACTTTTGGCTTCCACTATATCTTCTCTTTTAATTCCTGCAAATTCTAATGCTTTGTAACAATCTTCTATTTTATTGCTGCAAACGACAGAAGTCTCCATCCCTTTTATTCTAGTCACTTGGCTGACAAAACCTTTACCCATCATCCCAGCCCCAACTAAACATACTCTAATTGGTTTTTTTTCTTCATGTCTTTTGATCAAATTATTCTTTAAACTTATCATTATATCCTCCTTATAATAAGGCATTAAATCAACTTAATATAAATATTACCATATTTTCCATTTATTTAAAGCATTGTTTAAAACCTATCATTTAGAGGCATTTAACCCAGCTACATATCCACTTGACCATGCCCATTGAAGATTATAGCCTCCGCAGTCTCCATCAACATCTAATATTTCACCGCAGAAATACAATCCATTTACTTTCTTTGATTCTAAAGTTTCAGGGTTGATATCTTGTGTCAATATGCCTCCAGCAGTTGTTTGAGCTTGCCCCCATCCTTTGTCTCCAATTACTTTAAATCTCCAGTCTGTCAATACATGTGAAAGCTTATCAATGTCTTGTTTTGATAATTCTTTAACCAATTTATTTTTATCCAAGTTGATCTCTTTTAAAATTGGAATAATCAACCTTTTATTGATTAGTCCAATAAGCCCCAATTCAATAGTCTTAGTAGGCATGTATGAAAATCTTTTTATCAAATAATTTCTGAATTCATCAATGCTTTTATCAAATAAATTTATTTCGAGTTGTACATTTCTTTTTTCACTAATCCCTCTGACAGCTTCTCTGCTTAGTTGCAAAATTGGTGGACCTGATACTCCATAATCAGTAAATAATATCTCGCCTTTTTCTTTTCTTACTAATTTATTTTCTACATATAGCTTTGCTGATCCTTCAAATTTCACTCCATCCATTGCTTTTAATTTATCAGATTCCAATTTAAGCTGCACAAGTGCAGGAGTTGGAGTATTTATACTGTGTCCAAATTCTTTTGCGAACTTGTACCCATTTCCGTCTGAGCCGCTTACTGGCATTGCCATTCCGCCGGTTGCAATGATTAATTTATCTGCATGAAAAGTCTCGCCAGTTTTTGTTTTTATTAAAAAATCTTTTTTCTTTGATATTTCAGTTACATATGCTCCTGTAACAACATTTACATTAAGTCTTTCAAGTTCATAACGCAATACATCTAATACACTAGAACTTTGCAAAGACATTGGAAAAATCTTTCCTTCTTCTACTTTAGGCATAATTCCCAATCTCTCAAAAAAGTCTAAAGTATTATCCCTGTCAAAAATCTTTAAAACATTCTCAATGCATTTCTTATTCGAACTATGAAAATAGTCTAAACTCATATCAGCATTTGTATAGTTACATCTTCCATTCCCAGTAACTAATAGTTTTTTGCCTATACGATCGTTTCTTTCTAACAATGTCACAGAAGAATTATTCCTTTTTGCAATTATAGCTGCAACAATTCCAGAGGCTCCTCCTCCAATCACTATAACATTTGGCAATTTTAGAACCCCTCCCTTTTTATTTTACTCATACATTTTATATTTTTTTCTCTGTTTTGTCCAATTAAAAAGGAGATGCGTGATAAAAGCATCTCCTTATAGTTCAAATTTGAATTTTTATCTATTCTTTGTTCAATTTATTTAATGCAGCATTTAATATTATCCCAACTAGTGCTGCAAAACTTAATCCTGTGATTTGCACAGTTTCCGATATTGGTATACCTATAACTATTCCAGTAATTTCTGAAAGCTTTGTAGAGAACAGCCCAAGTACCAAGATAGTAACCATTACCAATATATTTTTGAAATTAAATTTTACTTTGTTATTCTTGATGGTCTTAACCCCAACTAGTGCTATCATGCTAAATAACATTATACTTATTCCACCCATGACTGCTTGCGGTATAGTTGTTAAGATAGATCCAACTTTAGAAATGAAGGCAAGTATTATTGCAAATACAGCAGTTAGTCTAAGAATTGATGGATCATAGTTTTTTGTTATGGCCAATACTCCTGTATTCTCTCCATATGTCGTATTAGCTGGGCCTCCAATTAAAGCTGCAAAAGCTGTAGCTAAGCCATCCCCTAATAAAGTCCTATTAAGCCCTGGGTCTTTGATAAAGTCTTTGCCTACTACTTGACCGTTTGTTGTTATATCCCCGAGATGCTCCATGAAAACTGCTAAGACAACTGGCGCTATTATAGCTATTGCTCCGATGTCGAATTTAGGTAATGTAAACTTTGGAATTGCAAACAAAGATGCTTCTTTTACTATGCCAACATCAACTATGCCTATTCTATAAGATATCGTGTATCCTACGATAACTCCTATAAGAATTGATAGTTGTTTCATAAATCCTCTACCGAAAATATTTAGAAGTAGAGCTGTTCCTAAAGTTATTATTGCAATGGTATAGTTCTGGCTTCCCATGCTAAAAGCTACAGGCAATAGATTTAAACCTATTACTATTATCATTGGTCCAATTACTTGCGGTGCGAGTACCCTTTGTATTTTATCTATGCCAATTTTATTTATCAACATTGACATTAGGACATAAATTAATCCAGCAACGAATATCCCACCTTGGGCGTATGCTAGATCTCCATTAAATAATTGTTTAACTGTTAAAATAACTGGGATAAATGCGAATGATGAGCCTAAAAATACGGGGACTTTTTTCTTTGTGCAGAAATGAAAGATGAGAGTGCCAACTCCTGCACTAAACAATGCTACTGAAGGATTTAAACCTGTTACAATTGGAACTAATACTGTAGCTCCAAACATTGCTATAAGGTGCTGAATTGCTAAAAGTCCTTTTTTGAAGTTGGCTATGCTTAAGCCAAAAGCAAAGCTCTTCTTAATTGCGTTATCTACCATAATTATTCTCCTTTCCAGCCTCACAGGACTGATTTAAAGTATTTTTATTCTTATTGAGTATAGCATTGTTAGTTATAGTATGCAAGAAATATTTTATAAAAAAAAGATAGACATTTACTGAATCAGTAAATGTCTATCTTTTTTAATCTTTTTTTATGAAATTGTGTGAATAATAAAATTCAACATTTATATATTCTTTTAATAGCTCTTGGTTTCTATCGTTTAATTTATTTGTGTATTCTCCATTTTCTTTATAATATACTTTATTTAGCACATCCACAGATTGTTTTAAATCATTTATATACTGCATGTATTCATTGCCTTTTAAACCCATTAAGTTGAATAATTCATTCATCAAGAAATTTGGACTTATTGTATTTCCTTCTCCTTTAAACACATCTCCAAATACATCCTTGGCACTGTCATTTCCCCAAATAATATATGGAGTTTCGTAGTAATTAACCATTCCTTGAGGAGTTTTCATATCTATGTCTATTCCTAGCATCTTGTATCCAATATCGTCGTTTCCTAGCCATGGTTTATGGTCTCCAAATAAGACAACTATTGTAGGTTCTTCTTGATTTCTAAAATATTCAATCAGTTTCTCGATTGCAGCATCTGTCCTTTTTATGCCTGAAAGATAATTATTAACAATATTAAAAGCTTTTCTATCATATCCTTCTTTAAACTCAATTATATCATTGCCTTCTTTATATTCATCTGAATAAGGCCCATGATTTTGATATGTCACGCTAAAATTAAAGTAAGGTTTAGTCGAATTTTCATATCCTTCTATTATAAAATCAAAGAAATTATAGTCCATGAAGAAATATTCACTAATTTTACTGTATTTATTCTCATAATAATCAAAGTTTTGAAATCCTAGATATTCATTTACATTTCTTCTATTGTAAAACCACCCGTAAATAGGATGCATTGCTTCTGTATAATAGCCCTGTTCATTAAAATACCATACAAATGAATTTGTGTCTTTATAGTATCTTGGATGATTATGATATCCTGTTAAAAAACTTCTCTCTGTCTCAACAGTACCTCCACCAAATACATCAGTTATTAAATTGCCATGGTAAGATTCTTCTTTTAATTTGTGAAAATATTTATACGGATCATCTTTCCATACTATTGATTCATATTTAGAAAAATCGCTATATGACTCGAGCATTATCGCTATGACATTTACTTTCTTTTCTTCAGGAATATCGTTATACTCATAAGATGAAAGTATTTCTCTTGCTTTATCTTTATCATATCCATCAGGCTCTTTTTCAAATGCTTCTCTTATGCTGTGAATAAAAGGATATACAAATCCTTTTGCTTGAAATTGCTGCGTTTTTGACCAAGGATTTATTAATGTTTGATCGCCTAATTCTGCATATACTTTCGTATCACTATAGGTATTGTTAAATAAAAAATAGCTCAATAAAATGACGAAAATAAGACTGGTGATTCTAATTCTTTTAGTATCAACTTTATAGTTTGCAAAGAAATAGAGCAGGACTGTGATTGCTATTATTCCAATAACCATTATTATCATATTTCTGCTAAATACGATTGGATATTTTTGAGCCATATCCATCGATTCTCTTACTAATAAAATATCTATGAATTTAAAAGGATCGTCTCTATAAGTCAATTTGAATTTATTGATGATCGAAAAAGTAACCCATAGGCCTGACGAAACTATATATCCTAGAAATAATCTATTTGAAATCAAATATACAAACAAGAACAAAAGAAATATAGGTAAAAAATTTAGCAGTATGAGTTTGGGACTCTGGAAATAACTTATAAACATTTCCATATCCCATACAGCTCTTGAAAATACAAAAGTCAAAGCCATTGTAATAAAGCTCAGCACAGTTATTATGCTTAATACAAAAAAGTTAGCTGCTATTTTGTTTTTAAAATTTATTATTTTTCTTTCTTTATTTTTTTTCATAACATCATCTCCATTTTATACAGTCTATATTATAACATATTTGACTTATTCATCAATAAGCTTGAGATGATATTATACCAAATGAAATGAGAGTTGATTATTAACTCTCATTAAATATTATATTCTAATAGTGCCTCTAGTGCATATTTATAGCTATGAAATCCAAATCCAGAAATTTGTCCAATACACGCAGGTGCTACTACTGATTTGCGCCTAAATTCTTCTCTATTGTATATATTTGTGATATGAACCTCAATAGTATTAATTCCAACTGATTTAATAGCATCATATATTGCATAGCTATAATGAGTGTAAGCTCCGGGATTTATAATTATGCCATCAGTTGATCCATATGCTTTCTGGATGATGTTTATAATCTCCCCTTCTGAATTCTCTTGATAGATGCTAACATCTACCCCGAGTTTGTTCGCTTCTTCTCTTATAAACTTACACAATTCCTCATAAGTATTTACTCCATATATGTTTTTTTCTCTTATGCCTAAGAAGTTTATATTAGGTCCATTTATCACTGTTATATGCATTTTCCATCCTCCAGACTTTTATCTATTTCACTGTACAAATCATTTACAATCGTGTCTATAATGTTTTCTGAGATGCAAATGTCGTTCCATATTTCTTGAGATTTTACAGCTTGAGCTACTAACATATATAATCCATTAATTGCCCTTAGGCCTTCATCCTTTGCCTCTTTTAAAAACAATGTCTCAGAAGGGTTGTATACCAAATCTATAGCATATTTGAAATTCCTTAAATGGTGTCTACTGATAGGTGATTCTTTTATATTAGGAAACATTCCAATTGGTGTTGTGTTTATTAATATAGAGCAATCAGTGACTTCAGATATATCTTGATATCCGATTATCTTATGCCCTTTGTATTTTAAACTTGCTGTTTCAGGATTTCTTGATGCAATTGTAATATCCGCTACACTATTGTCTATGAGATATTGAATGACAGCTCTTGACGCTCCACCTGTGCCTAGTGTTAAAACATTTTTATCTTTTATTTCAACATCATATTTTCGAAGCATCATTCCAAAGCCAAAATAATCTGTATTATAGCCTATTGAAGTATCGTCTTTGTCAATTTTTATTACATTTACAGCTCCAATTTTTTTGGCTTCTTCACTTAGCAAATCCAAATAATCTATTATATCTATTTTGTAAGGGATAGTGACATTTACGCCGCTAAATCCCAAAGCTTTTAAGCCAGAGACAACATTCCTTAGATTTGCTTTTTTTACTTCATAGACTCCATAATGACCTTCAATATATAATTTGTTAAGTATTTCACTGTGTATAAACGGTGAATATGTGTGTCCTAAATTTTCTCCAATTAATCCAAAATTTTTTTTCATAATGACTCCTTAACAGAGTATATTCTTTTATATAACTCTTATTTCTTATATGATGAATATTTTCCTAAATCACAATTTTATTTTTTAGAAAAAATAATTTATTTTCTCAACTGGAATGCTTTCAATAAATGCTTCCCCAATTTTTCTAAGAATTACTAAATTTAAATTTCCTGAAAAGTTCTTTTTATCAATCAATACATACTCTCTTATTTTTTTCATGTCAACATTTGGTAGATTATATCTTATGTTAAAATTCTCCAAGAGCTCTTCTAATTTAGATCTTGTGCCTTCTTCTGTATAGCCTAGCTCTTCAGTTTTTCTTGTTATATAGTACATCCCAATAGCTACTGCTTCTCCATGAGATATATTGTAATCAAAATACTTCTCTAAAGCATGAGCTAAAGTGTGCCCAAAATTCAAAATCATTCTTTCATTATTGTCTTTTTCGTCTATTTCCACTATTTCTTTTTTTATATTGCAGCAAGTATAAATAATATATTCCAAAGCATTAAATAAATCTCTTTTGTTTTTTATTTTAATTAAATAATTAAAAAATTCCACATCCTTGATACATGCATATTTGACAACTTCGCTAAGCCCATTTTTTATTTGCTCATCAGGAAGTGTATTTAAAAATGCTGGGTCAATAATCACTTTCTTTGGTTGATAAAAACTCCCTATTAAATTTTTCCCTTGCGGCAAGTTTACAGCTACTTTCCCACCAATACTCGAATCTATTTGGGCAAGTAGTGTAGTGGGTATTTGAACAAACTCAATTCCTCTCAAATATGTTGCTGCTGCAAAGCCAGCTATATCACCTATCACTCCACCACCTAATGCTATTACAAGGTCGCTTCTTGTTAAAGCAAAATCGACAAAATTATCATATAAAACTTTAAGAGTTTCTAGTGATTTGCTTTTCTCTCCTGGATCAAGAACAATAAAAGAGGTCTCAAAATTGGATTTCTCAAGAGATTTCTTCAAAGTGCTTCCATATATTCCATAGACATTGCTATCTGTTACGATTGCAATTTTTCTTCCATGGTAAATTTTTCTTATATCATCTCCAATATTATTCAAAATCCCTTTTTCAATGGCTATATCGTATTTGTTCGATTTTGCTTCTACTTTGATAACTCTCATTTTTTCTCACTTTTTCATAATTTTAATTTATTAAATTTCCTTTCCTTCAAGAAATGCAAGTGGTTTTAATTTTTCCATGAGTTTAGAAAAATTTTCAGGTGTTAAAGATTGTTTCCCATCACTTAGTGCTTTGTCAGGCTCATTGTGTACTTCTATCAAAAGTCCATCCGCACCTACAGATATTGCGGCTTTAGAAAGCGGTTCTATCATCCACCATAAACCTGTGCTGTGGCTTGGATCTACTATCACTGGCAAGTGGCTCAACTTCTTTAGTGCAACTACAGAACTTAAATCCAATGTATTTCTTGTAAATTTCTCAAAAGTTCGAATTCCTCTTTCACACAGTATTACATTTTCATTTCCACCTGCCAATATATATTCAGCAGACAAAAGAAATTCCTCGATTGTAGCAGAAATGCCTCTTTTTAAGAGTATTGGCTTATTTGTTTTACCAAGTTCTCTTAACAGCTCATAATTCTGCATATTTCTAGCACCAACTTGTATGACATCTACATCTTCTACAAATTTATCTATCAATTTCACTGACATTATCTCTGTCACTATAGGTAATCCGGTTTCTTCTTTAGCTAGTTTTAAGAACTCTAATCCTTCTTCTCCTAATCCTTGAAATGTATATGGAGATGTTCTAGGTTTAAAAGCTCCACCTCTTAAAAAATTAGCTCCTGCTTTCTTTACATCTCTAGCTATTGATAATATCTGTTTTTCGCTTTCAACAGAGCAAGGCCCTGCAATAATTCCTAATTTATTTCCTCCAATTTGATGATTGTTTATATTTAACATAGTATCTTCACTCTTATATAGCCTAGTAGCCTTAATTTGAGCTGCTTCTAATGGGATAATTTTTTCAACTGCTTTGTTCTCTTCAATTTTTTTTAAAATTATTGGATCTATAATTTCAAGTATCCCTAATATGTGATAATCTAGCCCTATCAATTCATATATTCTACATCCTAAAGAATTTAATTCTTCCTTTATTTTTTCTACTTCATTTTCAGTTGCTGAATCATTTATTACTAATATCATTTATTACCCTCCGGATTATATTTTTATTAATTGACCGGTTTCTCTGCATTTAGAATAAAAAGGAGTCCTATAAGGGCTCCAGACATTCCATAAAGATTTATCTTAACTATCAATAATGCTACCACATTATTGATAATTGTCAATAATTAAATAGTACCATATATTTAATTAATTACAAAAATAGTTTGATTATCAAAATAAATTGGTATATAAGTAATAGTTTTTTAGAAAAAGGGGATAATTATGAAAAAGATAGATTTAAAGTTTAATAATAGAAATGGGATTACCTTAGCAGGTACATTAGATTTGCCTGAAGATAAGGAAGCTAAGGATTTCGGTATATTTGCTCATTGCTTTTCCTGCTCTAAGCAATATAAATTGATTGTAAATGTTGATAATGAATTGACGAAAAATAATATTGGAATTTTTAGATTTGATTTTACTGGATTAGGAGAAAGCGAAGGCGATTTCTCTAGTACTAATTTTTCCACGAATGTAACAGACTTATTAGATGCTGTTAGCTTCATAGAAGGTGAATTTGGAAAAGTAAGAGTTCTTCTTGGTCATTCCATGGGTGCAGTAGCTGCCATGAGAGCTTCTCTGGAGGCTAAAAATCTCAAAGCTTTAGTCACTTTTGGTGCACCATATAGCTTTGAAAATCTAGTAAAGTTGTTACAAAACTACAAAGATGATTTTAATCTTAGAAACGAAGCTATGATATCAATAGGAGGTAGAGAGCTTAAAGTTCAAAAAGCATTAGTTGATGATATTTCTTCTCAAAATATACCTGAATTTATATCAAATATACCTGTTCCGTATATGATTGTTCATTCGCCAATTGATGAGATGGTGCCATACTCGGATGCTATTAAAATCTTTAATCATGCTAAAACAACAAAGAATTTTTTATCTGTTGATAATGCAAATCACATATTTACTAATAATGAAGATTCGATTTTTGCAGGTCGAGTAATTAGTGAATGGCTCAAAAGATATATATAAAACAATATCCCATTGTCATAAGACAATGGGATATATATTAGTCTGGCAGCTACCTACTCTCCCAGGACGTTGCCATCCAAGTACCATCGGCGTTAAGAGGCTTAACTTCTGTGTTCGGTATGGGTACAGGTGTTTCCC
>NZ_JBSQIL010000028.1:0-21317 GCF_055108775.1 Soehngenia sp.
TGAGGACTTCATCCTTTCTGGGAGGTATTTGTTTTTATGCAAGAACATTGTACCATAGAGAGTTTGGAGTCCTCAATTTTCATTTAAGTTTACAAAACGTAATAACATCAAAGGAGGAAATTATGAAACTATCTGTAAAAGACATCTACAAACTAAGTGAAAATTATATGGATAAAGAAGTTGAAGTTGAAGGATGGATTAAGACAAAGAGATCATCAAAGAAATTAGGATTTATCGAATTGAATGATGGAACATTTTTTAAGAATTTGCAAGTTGTGTATGAAGATAACATTAATGATTTTGAAATCATAGAAAAACTGCCTATATATACTGCAATAAAAGTTAAAGGCATGTTAGTTGAGACACCACAAGCAAAGCAACCATTTGAAGTTAGAGCAGATAGGATAGAAATTTTAGCACCTTCAGATAATGATTATCCTATTCAAAAGAAAAGACATTCTCTTGAGTACTTAAGAACAATACAACATTTAAGACCTAGGACAAATACTTTTAACTCTGTTTTTAGAGTAAGGTCAATGATGGCTTATGCAATTCATAAATTTTTTCAAGAACGTGGATTTGTTTATGTTAATACACCAATAATTACAGCATCGGATGCAGAAGGTGCTGGAGAGATGTTTAGGGTTACTACTTTAGACTTGAAGAATTTACCCTTAACTGAAAACAACGAAATTGATTTCAAAGAAGATTTTTTTGGTAAAGAAACAAACCTCACTGTAAGTGGACAACTAGAAGCAGAAGCATTTGCATTAGCTTTTAAGAATGTATACACATTTGGACCTACCTTTAGAGCTGAAAATTCTAACACTGCTAGGCATGCTGCAGAATTTTGGATGATTGAGCCAGAGATAGCATTCGCGGATTTAGAAGATGATATGAAATTAGCCGAAGAGATGTTTAAATATATTATTAACTATGTTTTAGAAAATGCAAAAGAAGAAATGGATTTCTTTGATTCATTTATATCAAATGGATTGATTGAAAGACTTACAAACATTGTAAATTCGGAATTTGGTGTATTAACTTATACTGATGCAATAGAATTATTAAAAAAATCAGGAGTGGATTTTCAATTCCCTGTGGAATGGGGAATGGATTTGCAAACAGAACACGAAAGATATTTAACTGAGCAAGAATTTAAAAAACCAATATTTGTAATCAACTATCCAAAAGAGATCAAGGCTTTCTATATGAGGGTTAATGACGACAATAAAACTGTTGCAGCAATGGACTTGCTTGTTCCAGGAGTTGGGGAAATAATTGGTGGTAGTCAAAGAGAAGAAAGATTAGATGTTTTATTGGAGAAAATGAAAGCAAATAATATGAACTTAGACGACTATTGGTGGTATTTAGAACTAAGAAAATATGGTGGAGTAAAACATGCAGGCTTCGGACTTGGATTTGAAAGAGCAGTTATGTACATTACAGGGATGTCAAACATCAGAGATGTTATTCCATTTCCAAGAACTGTAAATAGCTGCGATTTTTAAAATTTTATTGTAATTCAAACTAGTATCTGGTATACTTTAAGCAAATTTCATAAAAACTATGAAAAGAATAGTAGGATGCACTTCAAATTTTAGAGAGTTGTCGGATGGTGAAAGACAATATTTAAGGTATCCGAACTCACCTTTGAGTTTCCAATAAAATTGGACGGGAAATCTCGTTATAAAAATGAGTGGATTTATAGAATCATCAAAAAGAGTGGTACCGCGGAAAACCTTTCGTCTCTATGGCGAAAGGTTAAATTTTTGTAAGTGGGGGTTTTATAATGAAAGAATATAATCACAAGGAAATTGAATCAAAATGGCAAGAGATTTGGGATAGAGAAGAGACATTCAAAGCATATAATAATAGCAATAAACCAAAATATTATGCATTGGTCGAATTTCCATATCCATCAGGAGAGGGGTTGCATGTTGGACACCCTAGACCATATACGGCATTAGATGTCGTTTCTAGAAAAAGAAGACTTGAAGGATATAATGTTTTATTTCCTATGGGCTGGGATGCATTTGGATTGCCAACTGAAAATTATGCAATTAAAAACAAAATACACCCTAGAATAGTCACAGAGAAAAACATAAAAAGATTTAAATCTCAATTAAAGTCAATCGGGTTTTCTTTTGATTGGTCAAGAGAAATAAATACAACTGACCCAAGCTATTACAAATGGACACAATGGATATTTTTAAAACTTTTTGATAAAGGACTTGCATATAAAGAACAAATGCCTATTAATTGGTGCCCAAGCTGTAAGATTGGATTAGCAAACGAAGAAGTGGTTGGAGGTCATTGCGAGAGATGTGGCGGAGAAGTAGTTAGGAAAGTAAAAAATCAATGGATGTTAAAAATAACTGAATATGCCGAGAGATTGATTAATGACCTAGACAAAGTAGATTATATTGATAGAGTGAAATTGCAACAAAAAAACTGGATTGGTAGATCAGAAGGGGCAGAACTTGTTTTTAAAATAGCTCAAACGAATAAACCAATCGAAGTTTTTACTACTAGACCTGATACCATTTTTGGTTCAACTTATATGGTAATAGCACCTGAACACAAAATTATTGATGAGCACAAAGATCTGATAGAAAATTTTGATGAAGTTATTGCATATAGAGAAGAAGTAATGAAAAAGTCAGAATTCGAAAGAACTGAACTATCAAAAGAAAAAACGGGTGTAGAATTAAAAGGAATAAAAGCTATAAATCCAGTTAACAATAAAGAAATACCAATCTGGATATCAGACTACGTATTGATTACTTATGGTACTGGAGCAGTGATGGCAGTTCCAGGTCATGATGAAAGAGATTGGGAATTTGCTAATAAATTTAATTTGCCAATTGTTGAAGTAATTAGCGGCGGGGATATTACTAAAGAAGCATATACTAGTACAGAAGAAGGAATATTGGTAAACTCTGATTTCTTAAACGGGCTAAGTATAAAAGAAGCAAAAGAGAAAATTCTTAAATGGATTGAAGAAAACAATATAGGGAAAAGAAAAGTCAATTATAAATTAAGAGATTGGGTATTTTCTAGACAAAGATACTGGGGAGAACCAATTCCTATGATCTATTGTGAGGACTGTGGCTGGGTAAAAGTGCCAGAAGAAGAACTTCCTTTACTATTGCCAGAAGTTGAAAATTATGAGCCAACTGATAATGGGGAGTCTCCACTAGCAAATATTACTGAATGGGTAAATACAACTTGTCCAAAATGCGGTAAAGCTGCTAAAAGAGAAACAGATACTATGCCTCAATGGGCTGGCTCATCATGGTATTTCTTAAGGTATACAGATCCTCACAACGATAATGAATTAGCCTCAAAAGAAGCTTTAGAATACTGGATGCCTGTTGACTGGTATAATGGAGGGATGGAGCATACAACACTGCATTTACTATATTCGAGATTTTGGCATAAATTTTTATATGATTGTGGTGTTGTTAGAGATCCCGAACCATATATAAAAAGAACTTCTCATGGAATGATTTTAGGTAATAACAATGAGAAAATGTCTAAATCCAGAGGGAATGTTATTAATCCAGATGATATTGTAAATGAATATGGAGCAGATACTTTAAGAACATATGAAATGTTTATTGGAGATTTTGAAAAAAGTGTACCTTGGTCAGATAATGGATTAAAGGGTTGCAGAAGATATCTTGAAAGAGTTTGGAAACTACAAGAAATTGTTGTTGAAGGACATGAATATACAAAAGAGCTAGAAACAAGTATACACAAAACCATAAAAAAAGTTACTTTTGATTATGAAAACTTAAAATTCAATACAGCTATTGCATCCCTCATGAGTTTATTAAACGAGTTTAACGATTATGGAAGAATTACTAAAAAAGACATAGAAACTTATTTAATATTGTTAAATCCAGTAGCACCCCATATTACTGAAGAGATGTGGGAGATACTTGGACTTAAAGGAAATTTAAATAAAGCGACATGGCCTAAATATGATGAGGATAAGACTATAGACGAAATAATTGAAATACCAATTCAAATTAATGGCAAAGTGAGAGCTACAGTTAAGATACAATTAAATGAAGAACAAGATTCTGTAAGAGATAAGGTCTTTAAAAATGAAGTTGTAAATAAATTTATTGATGGAAAGACTATCATAAAAGAAATATATGTTCCTAGTAAAATCTATAATATTGTGGTAAAATAAATTTGAGTTCTGCTTACAAATTTGTGAGCAGAACTCAAATAATATAAATAGGGGGTTAGAGAATGAGTGTAAAAATAATAACAGATAGCACAGCATATTTATCAAAAGATTATGTTGAGAAGGAAGATATTACAGTAGTTCCCCTTCACTACATTTTTGATGGAGTAGAGTATAAAGAAGGGTTTAAAGGTGAATTTGAGGAATATTTCAATAAATTCAAAAATAGCAAATCATTTCCAACAACTTCACAACCATCAGTTGGAGAATTTAAAGAAGCTTATTTGAAATCATTTGAAAAATATGATGAAATAATAGTAATTGTTTTATCTTCTAAACTTAGTGGGACATACAATAGCGCAGTAGCCGCTAAAGAATTATTAGGAGATAAAAAAATTACTATTGTTGATACTCTTTCTACTGTGGCAGCTTTAAAGTTTTTAATTGAAGATGCTGTAATGTTAAAAAAAGAAGGAAAAAATGCAGATGAAATAGCATCATATTTAGAAGATAAAAAGACAAAACTAAAGGTATTAGCTCTACCAGATACTTTAGAATATCTAAAAAGAGGAGGACGAATTTCTCCACTACAAGCTAACTTAGGAAATTTAATTAATATAAAACCTATCATTGAACTTAAAGATGGAGAACTTACATTATTAGAAAAAGCTAGAGGAAAGAAAAATGCATTGGATAGGGTTATAGAATTAGTGGGTGATGAAATTAATAGAGCTACTATATTTCAAATATTAGCTTATGATGAAGCTTTAGTATTCAAAGAATTGCTTGAAGAAAAACACCCTGATTTGAATATAAAAATAGATATTGAAGAGATTGGACCGGTAATAGGATCTCATCTTGGTCCAAAAACAATAGGAATTTGCTGGTATTAACTTGTATATTAAAAGCACTTATTTAAGTGCTTTTTTACTTTTATTTGTGTAAGAATATGTTATAATAATAACGGGATAATAATTTTGGAGGTGTATGATGAAAAAAATATTAATTACTGGAGCCCTAGGACAAATAGGTTCAGAATTAGCTGTAAAAATGCGAGATATTTACGGTAGGGATAACGTTGTCATAAGTGATATTGAAAAGAAGTCTGGAAAAGAAGACCTAATCGAATCAGGACCATTTGAGATTATCAATGTATTAGAGGCTAAACAAATTTCTGAAGTTGTAGAAAAATATAAAATTGATACAATTGTAAATTTAGCTGCTATTTTGTCTGCAGTTGGCGAAAAAAACCCAAACTTATGTTGGCAAATTAACATGACCGGTTTATATAATGTACTAGAGATTGCTAGAGAGAAGAATCTAAAAATATTTACTCCTAGCTCAATAGCAGTTTTTGGTCCGAATACACCAAAAGACTTAACACCACAGGATACTATTATGAGACCATCTACTATGTATGGTGTAACAAAAGTATCTGGAGAATTATTATGTGACTATTATTATAAAAAATTTGGTGTAGATACTAGAGGAGTTAGATATCCAGGAATTATATCATATAATACTTTGCCTGGCGGCGGTACCACAGATTATGCAGTCCACATTTATTATGATGCCATTTTAAAGAAATCATATACTAGTTATATACAAAAGGGCACTTATATGGACATGATGTATATACCAGATGCTTTAGATGCTGTAATCAATTTAATGGAGGCAGATGGTAGTAGGCTAGTCCATAGAAATGCATTTAATATAACTGCGATGAGTATAGAACCTGAAGATATTGCAAAATCAATTAGAAAGTTCATACCAGAATTTGAATTACATTATGAGATCGATCCAGTAAGACAAAAGATCGCTGAATCATGGCCAAATTCACTTGATGATTCAGAAGCAAGGAAACAATGGGGATGGAGTCCTAAATATGATTTAGATAGCATGACTAAAGATATGCTCGAAAAATTAAAGATTAAATTAAATATTAATTAAGGTGCTTAAAAGCACCTTTTTATATGTTTTAAAGTTGACAATATTACTTGGATATAATATAATGTAGAAATAAAACCAAGAGAATTAGGTGGTATTAAAGAGGTGAAATAATGAAATTATCTACAAAGGGAAGATATGGATTGATGGCAATGTATCAATTAGCAATGGCATATGGAGAGGGACCAATTTCCATAAAATCTATTGCAGATGAAGAAGATTTGAGTGAGAATTACTTAGAACAACTTTTTTCAACACTAAAGAAAGATGGGCTTGTTGTTAGCTCTAGAGGTGCATATGGCGGGTATATGCTTACTAGGCATCCTAAAGATATCACAGTAGGAGAGATATTGCGTTCTTTAGAAGGAGAAAATTATCCTGCCGATTGTGTTTCAAGTGATGGCTTTGAGTGTAAAAAGGAAGATATGTGTGTAACAAAAGTAGTATTAGCAAAGATAAAAAGCGGGATAGATCAAGTAATAGATTCGATAACTTTACAAGACATGGTAGAGGATGCTAATATGGTAAAAAACTTATAACAAGGAGGAGTACTGTGGATAAAATCATTTATATGGATCACGCTGCTACAACACCTGTCAGTAAAGAAGTGCTTGATGAAATGTTACCTTATTTTTGCGAATATTATGGTAATCCATCAAGCATATATTATTTAAGCAATTATTCTAAAATAGCTATTGATAAAGCCAGGGAGAGAGTTGCAAAAGCTATAAATGCAGATAAAAATGAAATATATTTTACAGCAGGAGGATCTGAATCTGATAATTGGGCTATAAAGGGAATTGCATCTAAATTCGGAGATAAAGGAAGACATATAATCACTTCAAAAATTGAACATCATGCAGTTTTACATGCTTGTGAATACTTAGAAAAGAAAGGTTATAAAATCACTTACTTAGATGTAGATGAATATGGGATGATTTCCCTAGAGGAACTCGAAAAATCAATTACAGAAGAAACAATCTTAATCTCTATAATGTTTGCAAATAACGAAATAGGAACAATTGAGCCAATCAAAGAAATAGGGGCTATAGCTAGGAAACACAATGTATTGTTTCATACAGATGCTGTACAAGCAGTTGGCAGCTTGCCAATAGATGTAAAGGAAATGAATATTGATTTATTATCTATGTCAGCACATAAGCTTTATGGGCCAAAAGGTGTTGGGGCTTTGTATATTAAAAAAGGTATAAAAATTGACCCATTAATTCATGGAGGTGCCCAAGAGAGAAATAAAAGAGCTGGCACTGAAAATGTAGCTGGAATTGTTGGGTTGGGGAAAGCAATTGAATTAGCATATTCAAATTTAGAAGAAAATACAGAAAAAATAACTAAATTAAGAGATTATTTGATAGATAGCATACAAAAAAAGATACCTGATGTTAGACTAAATGGGCATCCCACAAATAGACTACCTGGGAATGTTAATATGTGTTTTAAATATATAGAAGGGGAATCTTTACTTTTAAGCTTAGATATGCATAAGATTGCAGCATCAAGTGGTTCAGCTTGTACATCAGGAAGCTTAGACCCTTCACATGTACTGCTTGCGATTGGGTTACCCCACGAGATAGCTCATGGCTCATTAAGGTTGTCGTTAGGGAAAGATAATACAAAAGAAGAAATAGATTTTGTTGTTGAAAAATTGGCAACTATCGTCGATAGGTTAAGACAGATGTCACCACTTTATGAAAAAGCACAGGAGGGTAAATAATGTATTCTGAAAAAGTAATGGATCATTTTATGAATCCTAGAAATGTAGGAGAAATTGAAAATGCTGATGGTATAGGAGAAGTTGGTAATCCTAAATGTGGAGATATCATGAAAATGTATCTTAAAATTGAAGATGGGATTATAACAGATGTTAAGTTCAAAACTTTTGGCTGTGGTTCAGCTATAGCTTCATCAAGTATGGCAACAGAATTAGTCAAAGGGAAATCTATACAGGAAGCAATGCAAATCACAAACAAAGCAGTGGCAGAAGCTCTTGACGGACTACCACCAGTAAAAATGCACTGTAGTGTTTTAGCAGAACAGGCTATAAGGAAGGCATTACTTGATTACTCTAAAAAATCTGGGGTAAAAATAGAAGGACTAGAAGATGTTGAATTTGATGATGAAGATTTGCATGAAATTCATGAAATAGAGGATTAATAAATCTTTTTTAGGAGGCAAAGCATGGGCGTAGCTACTCCACCGGATTTATTTGTTAAATTAGTATGGATATTACTCACAATATTGTTGTTTTTGTTAAGTTATTACTTAATCAATATTGGAAATAATTTTGTCGAAAAAAGAAAGAAAATAAAATATGACACAAAGATACTGGTATCTATTGCCTCTATTGCTGCAGTAATCTATATAATTTATATATTATTTAACAGATATAAAATTCTATCTGATATTTTACTTGCAATAATATTGTCAGTAATATTTTCTTATTTTTTAAATCCGTTAGTAAATTATTTACAAAACAAGGGTTTAAAAAGAATAGTGAGTACAGCAGTTGTTTATGTTGCTATTCTAATTGTTTTTACAATTTTATTAGTATCATTTATTCCTAGAACTGGTTCGGAAATCAGAAACTTAGCAGATAATCTAACCAAGTATGTTGACAACATAAATTTATTTATTGATAAATTCTATTCAAATTATGATAATGTATTTTCCTCTACTCCTGAGTTATTAAAAACTATTGAAGGGGTAATAGAAAGCAATACTCAGAAGCTACAAGAATCAATTTCTAATGGAATATCTAATATGATCTCTGGTATAAGTGGATTTTTATCAAAAGCACTGACTTTAATACTTATACCTATAATCACTTTTTATCTTTTAATTGACAAAAATTATTTTATTAAAAAAGTAAAGGAATATATACCTTTGAAATATAAAGATGATATTTTGACGCTAGCTCATCAAATAAACGATGTAATGAATCAATTCATAAAAGGAAGGCTGTTAATGGCTTTGTTTGTAGGTACAATGACTGCTATATTCCTTTTGATTATGAACATAGATTTTGCTATAGTGATAGGAATGATTACAGCTATAGCTGATATCATACCATACATAGGGCCATTTTTAGGATTTTTGCCAGCCGTAGTATTGGCATTTTTATCAAGTCCTATAAAGGCATTATGGGTAGCTGTTTTCTTTGTAGTCATACAATGGGTTGAAAATAATATATTAGCCCCAAAAGTATTGGGACAGAGCATAGGGCTTCACCCATTAACAGTTCTTTTAGCTTTAATAATAGGTGGAGGAATATTCGGAGTGTTGGGAATGATACTAGCTGTTCCTGTTACAGCTATACTGATGATAATATTTAGATTTATAAAAATGAAATATAAAGAATCTAGAGAATTGTTGTAGTTGATTGACAAATGCCGATATATATTCTAAAATAAAAGAGTAACAGAACCTCCCTAAAAGGGAGGATTTTTATAATACTTAGAGAGGTGTAAATATGAAAAAATTAGGGCTTCACGATATAAGGAAAGAATATTTAGAATTTTTTAGAGATAAAGGGCACTTAATAGCTCCTAGTTTTTCATTAGTGCCAAAGAATGACAAATCACTTTTACTAATTGGAGCTGGAATGGCACCTTTAAAACCTTATTTTACTGGTGAAAAAACACCTCCTAGTAAACGAATGGCAACATGTCAGAAATGTATTAGAACTGGTGATATAGACAATGTTGGGAGAACAGCTAGACATGCTACATTTTTTGAGATGCTAGGTAATTTTTCTTTTGGAGATTATTTTAAAAAAGAGGCTATTTCATGGGCATGGGAATTTTTAACTGAGAGACTTGAACTTGATCCGAACGATTTGTGGGTAAGTGTATATCATGAAGATGATGAAGCTTTTGAATTATGGAATAAGATGATAGGAATACCGGAAGAGAAAATTGTTAGACTTGGCAAAGAAGATAATTTCTGGGAACTTGAAGTAGGACCATCTGGGCCATGTTCAGAAATATATGTTGACAGAGGCCCGGCATACGGATGCGGTAAAGAAACTTGTAAACCAGGTTGCGATTGCGATAGATTTTTAGAAGTATGGAATTTAGTTTTTACACAATTTGATAAAGATGAAAATGGGATTTATCATCCACTACCAAATCCAAATATTGATACTGGTATGGGACTAGAAAGAATAGCAACTATAATGGAAAATACTGATAATATTTTCGAAATAGGAGCTATCAAAGACATATTAAACAAAGTATTGGAGATAAGCGGCTATAAATATGGATCTGATAAAGAAAAAGATATTTCCGCAAGGATAATTACAGATCATATTAGAGCGATAACTTTCCTTGTTAGCGATGGAGTAGTCCCAAGCAACGAAGGAAGAGGATATGTGCTTAGGAGACTGATTAGAAGGGCTTCGAGGCATGGCAAACTATTAGGGATTGAAGACACTTTCTTAGATAAAGTAGCAGATGTTGTAATCAATTCTTGGATGGTTGAGTACAAGGAACTTAAAGAAAATGAAACTCAAATTAAAAAAGTTATTTCAATAGAGGAAGAAAAATTTAAAGAGACTATAAATCAAGGCTTAAATATACTTGAAAACATGATTGAAGAACTATCTCAAAATAACAATAAAATTTTAGACGGGGAGAGAGCGTTTAAATTATATGATACTTTTGGTTTTCCTCCAGAATTGACTTCAGAAATATTAAAAGAAAAAGGATTTGAGATAGATTTAGATGGTTTCAATAAATGCATGAGTGATCAGAGAGAAAGAGCAAGAAGGGCAAGAGAGGAAACTGACAGCGGTTGGGGAAACAAAGACAAAGATGATATAACTGTTGGCATAAAATCTAGTTTCATAGGATATGAAACTTTAATGGCTAACACAATAGTAAATGCTATAATTAAGGACAATAATATAGTTGAAAAATTAGTAGAAGGTGAAAGTGGCTTTATTATACTAGAAGAAACTCCTTTTTATGGAGAATCAGGAGGACAAGTAGGAGATAAAGGATTAATAAAATTTGAAAATGGATTGGCTATTGTTGAAGATACAAAAGTGACCCCTTCAAAAACAATGATACATCATGTTGTTATCAAAAATGGAGAACTAAAAGTAGGGGACAATGTTTTTGCAGAAGTTGATGTTAATTTAAGAGAGTCAACAATGAGAAACCATTCTGCTACACACTTATTGCATAAGGCTCTAAGAAATGTATTAGGAAACCATGTTAGCCAAGCTGGCTCATTGGTAACTCCAACAAGGTTAAGATTTGATTTTACACATTTTGAACCTTTAACAAAAGACCAAATTAGAAAGATTGAAGAAATTGTAAATAATGAGATATTAAAGGCTCAAGAAGTTAAGACTGAAATAATGACACTCAGAGATGCTCAAGAAAAGGGAATTATCGGATTGTTTGAAGAAAAATACGGTGAATATGTAAGAGTTGTAAGCATCGGGAATTTTTCGCAAGAGCTTTGTGGAGGTACTCATGTGAAAAATTCAGGTCAAATAGGTATGTTTAAGATATTATCAGAATCAAGTGTAGCTAGTGGAGTTAGAAGGATAGAAGCATTAACAGGATTTAATGTATATCAATATATTTATGAATTAGAAGAAAATATTAATAAAATTGCCTCAACAGTTGGAGGTAATAAGCAAAACGTTGTTGAAAAGGTATCTTTAATTATAGAAGAATCAAAAAATAAAGAACTTGAAATTAAGAATTTAAGAAAAAAATTAATTTTAGATTCCATTGATGATATAATAAATAAAGCAAAAACGATTGGTAATTTAAGACTAATCATTCATGATTGTGAGGATATGTCTCCACAAGAGATGAGAGAATTAGGTGATATCATAAAATCAAAACTAAATGATGGAGTTATATTCTTAGTGTCTCGTGATGAAGATAAAATAGTTTTCATATCTATGGCCACAGAAAAGGCAGTTGAATTAGGAGTAAATGTTGGAGTTTTAGTAAAACATGCATCAAACGTTGTTGGAGGCAATGGAGGAGGAAGAAAAGACCTTGCTCAAGGTGGAGGAAAATTTGCAGATAAATTAGATGATGCTTTAAAAGAAATAGAAATACTTTTAAGAGAACAATTAAAAATATAATTTTGGAAATATTTATTGATTTTATGATATAATAATGTAAAGGGGTGGTAATGTGGATAGGAAAAAAGAAGTTAAAATGAATGAGACAGTTAAATTTGAAGCCACGAAAGAAAATCCGACTGAACCAAGAGAGATATTGCTTTCGGTATTCAAATCATTAGAAGAGAAAGGATACAATCCTATCAATCAAATTATAGGTTATATCCTATCCGGGGACCCTACCTATATTACAAGCCACAATAACGCAAGAAATCTGATAAGAAAGATAGAGAGAGACGAGCTATTAGAAGAAATTTTAAGAGCATATTTGGAGACTAATAAAGACTAGTTTTTTAGATGGATGGCTTTCGCTATCCATTTATTTATGTTAATAGCGAAGGAAAGAGAAAATGTTGGGAAAAAGAGAATTAGGTAACACTGGGCTGTATGTGTCAAATTTATGTTTTGGCTCTTTAACTATGACGCCTTTTCAAGCGAATTTATCAATAAAAGATGGAGCTTATCTGATAAAATATGCTTATGAAAGAGGTATAAATTTTCTGGATACTGCAGAAATTTATGATAATTATGCTTATGTTAAAGAGGGATTAAAGGGTATAGATAGAGAAAAATATGTGATAGCTACCAAGACATATGCTTATAATAAGGAATTAGCTAAAAGAAGTTTAGATAAGGCTTTAAGAGAAATTAGCACTGATTATATTGATGTGTTTCTGCTTCATGAACAAGAAAGTGAATATACTGTAAAAGGCCATTATGATGCTATTGAATTTTTTTTAAAAGCAAAAGAAGAAGGTAAAATAAAAGCTATTGGATTGTCTACACATAGAGTTATGGGAGCTAAAGCTCTTTTAAAATACAAAGAGCTAGATATAGTTCATCCCTTAGTGAATATGAATGGTATAGGGATACATGACGGAACGATCAATGATATGCTGGATGTTCTGGAAATTTTGTACAACCTTGGCAAAGGAATATATAGCATGAAAGCTCTTGGTGGAGGACATCTGATAAACAAAGCAGAAGAAGCTATAAAGTTTGTGAAAGACATTCCATTTATACAATCTATAGCTATAGGCATGCAATCTATTGAAGAAATAGATGCTAATATTCAGATAATGGAGCATAACAGTGTTGATTTTTATACATTGAGTAAATTGAGAACAAAGAATCGAAAGTTAATTGTCGCAGATTACTGTATAGGTTGTAGAAAATGTGAGGAAAGATGCAATCAGGAAGGGATTAAAGTAATAAACGGAAGAGCTATACCAAATGATAATTGCATATTATGTGGTTATTGTGCAACTGTATGCCCGGAATTTTGTATTAAAGTTATTTAGGAGAGTATATGGAAAGAATATTAGGATTGGATATTGGAGAAAAGAGAATAGGGGTTGCTTTAAGTGATCCTTTAGCCATGACAGCACAAGGTTTTAAGACAATAAATCGAGTTTCTATGAAGAAAGATATAGAAGAGATTGAAAAAATTATAAATGATTACGAAATCAAAAAAATAGTTGTGGGGTTACCATTAAATATGGATGGTAGTATAGGAGATTCTTGTGAAATAGTTAAGAAATTTTCAGAGAAGTTAAGAAACAAATTTAATTTGGAAATCATCTATATCGATGAAAGGTTAACTACAGTATCTGCTACTAGAGTCCTTTTAGAAGCAGATGTAAAAAGAAAAAATAGAAAAAATGTAGTAGACAAAATAGCTGCATCATATATACTACAGAGCTATTTGGATAAAAAATAAGGAGGATAAGATGCAACAAAAAGCTGTATTTTACGATGAATTAGGCAATGAAATTGAATTCTTAGTTAAAGCTAAATTTAGCATAGATGATGTAGACTATGTGGTTTTGCTACCTAGTGGAGACATTGATTCTCCGACATATATACTAAAAATTGATTTAGATGAGAATGGGAATGAGATTTTGGTAGGAATTGACGATGAAGAACTAGAAGAGGCAAAAGAAGTATACGAAGAGTTGATGAAAGAACAACTACAATAGGTGGTGTCTTTAACGTGGATAAAGGGATAGAAAAATATTTGTATACATTACAACAGAGAGGCTATAAATCTACAAACCAAAGAGAAGAGATATTGAATATATTACTCGATAATAAAAATGAACATCTTAGTTGTGAAGATGTTCATAAGATAATCTCTATGAACGATAAAGAAGTAGGTATAGCTACAGTATATAGAACATTGCAACTCTTCGAGAAATTAGGCATTGTTTATAAAATTAATTTTGATGATGGGGTTGCTAGGTATGAATTAAATACTGAAACAGAGAATCACCATCATCATCATTTAATATGTACAGAGTGCGGAAAAGTAACTGAAGTTAAATTAGATTTATTAGAATCGTTAGAGAAAGAAATAGAAATAGAAGAAGATTTCATTATCAGCGATCACGATGTGAAATTTTATGGAATTTGTAAAGAATGTAAAGATAATTATCAAAAAAAATGGGAGTGATATAGTGGCAAAAGAAAGTAAATTAAAAATCATTCCCTTAGGAGGACTAGGGGAAATAGGAAAAAACATGACTGTGTACGAATATAAGGATAGTATAGTCATAGTTGATTGTGGAATGACATTTCCTGGCGATGAGATGCTAGGAGTAGATGTGGTTATACCTGATATAACTTATCTTATGAAGAATAAAGACAAAATAAAAGGATTGCTTTTAACTCATGGACATGAAGATCATATTGGGGCAATTCCTTATATATTAAAGAAAATTGATATGCCGATTTATGGGACAAAATTAACTATAGGATTGTTGTATAATAAATTGAAAGAGCATAATTTGGAGAATACAAATCTGTATACGGTAAAACATGGAGAAAAAGTCAAACTAGGATATTTTGATGTTGAATTTATTAGAACAACGCATAGTATACCTGATTCAGCTGCTTTGGCAATAACTTCACCAATCGGGACTGTTATACAAACAGGAGACTTCAAGGTTGACTTTACTCCGATTTCAGGGGATATTATGGATTTGAATAGATTTGCTGAGTTGGGAAACAAGGGTGTATTGGCTTTGCTTTCCGATTCAACAAATGTTGTAAGACCTGGCTATACTTTAAGCGAAAGGACTGTAGGCGAAACATTTAGAGATTTATTTTATAAGGCTGAAGGTAGAATTATAGTAGCTACCTTTGCATCAAATGTATATAGAATTCAACAAATAATTGATGCTGCTGAGTTGAATTCTAGAAAAGTAATCATATCTGGTAGATCCATGGTAAATACTGTAAATGTAGCACATGAGCTTGGATATTTAAGGATAAAACCTGATACAATGATAGATATAAACGATATGAATAAATATAATAAAAAGGATATTGTAATTATAACAACAGGAAGTCAAGGCGAGCCAATGAGTGCTCTAACAAGGATTGCAAATAATGAACACAGAAAAATTGAGCTTATGTCCGATGATATGGTTATCATATCTGCTACACCTATTCCGGGAAATGAAATTACAGTTTCAAAAGTAATAAATAAATTACTTGAAAAAGGGACTAATGTAATATATGAAGCATTAGCAGACATACATGTTTCAGGACATGCTTGCCAGGAAGAACTAAAATTAATTCATAGCCTTGTGAAACCAAAATATTTTATACCCGTGCATGGGGAGACAAGGCACTTAAAACTTCATGCAGATATTAGCCATGCTCTTGGTACACCAAAAGAAAATATATTTATATTAGAAAATGGACAAACCATTGAATTTACTAAAGAAGGCGCTAAACTAGGAGCAATTGTGCAAGCAGGAAATATTCTAGTTGATGGATTAGGTGTCGGAGATGTTGGAAATATAGTATTAAGAGATAGAAAACATCTTTCTGAAGATGGTTTAATAGTAGTAGTAGTTACAATTAACAAACAGACAGGTGCAGTTGAATCAGGTCCTGATATAGTATCTAGGGGATTTGTATATGTAAGAGAGTCTGAAGAATTAATTGAAGAAGTTAGAAAAATTGTTAAACAAACTTTAGATCAGTGTGAAGCTAAGAAGATAAATGACTGGTCAGCTATAAAGTCAAATATTAGAGATGATTTAAGAACCTATTTATATACGACGATAAAAAGAAATCCAATGATATTGCCTATAATTATGGAGGTTTAAAAAATGACAACCAGGCTGTTAATGTATTTAGCGATAATTATTTTAGGTGGTTTGATTGGTGCAAATATAAAGCTGAAAGAAAATTTTATAAAAAGATTAGGCAGTTTACAAACTGCCTGTCTGCTTTTTTTACTTTTTGTCATGGGCATAAAAATTGGAATGGATGATAAAGTCATAAATTCATTTCTTTCCATAGGATTAAATGCTACAGTAATTAGCGTATTCACAATTGGATTTAGCATAATTTTTACATTTATTGTAAATAAACTATTTTTTGGAGGCAAACAATGACATTCAGAATTATTATAGCTGTTATTCTAGGAATTATATCGGGATATTTCGTGTTGCCAAAAGATATTCTAAATTATGCAGATTACATAATAGATTTAGGTTTGATTTTGCTGTTATTTTTTGTTGGTATTGATATAGGGTTAAATAAATCTGTATTTAGTAGAATAAAAGCTAAAGGGATTAAAATATTATTGGTACCAATAGCTATAATAGCAGGAAGCATTTTAGGATCAGCTATCGCAGGAGTGATACTTAAGCTACCTTTTAACGAAGCAGGGGCAATCGGAGCGGGATTAGGATGGTATTCATTATCCTCTATACTTATAGCAAGTTATTCTAGCGAATTGTCTGCATTAGCATTTATTTCTAACGTGATAAGGGAGCTTATAGCAATCATGATAATCCCTATAATAGCTAATAAGATAGGGTTTATTGAAGCAATTGCACCAGCAGGAGCTACAGCTATGGATACAAGTTTGCCAATAATTTCTAAATCAACTGACTCTGAAATTACTTTGATAGCATTTATAACTGGAGCAATTTGCACTTTTGCAGTACCTATCTTAGTTCCATTTATTCTAAATCTATAAGGAGAAATAATTTATGAAGATGAATATAAAATATTTAACAAAAGCTAGTTTGATAGCTGCAATATACATAGTTTTAATTATACTTCAAGCTTTGCCATTTCCAATATTAAATTTAACTTATGGACCTGTTCAATTACGAATTGCTGAAGGGCTTGCACTCCTGCCTTTTGTTGAATCTGCTGCAGTTCCAGGTTTATTTGTTGGAGTTTTACTTTCAAATGTTTTACTTGCTCCGTATTCTGGCTTTGGATTAGTAGATATAATTGGGGGTTCATTAGTCACACTAATAGCAGCTTTTTTAACTTCTAAAGCTAAAAATAAATTTTTAGCAATATCCTCTCCTGTTTTATTAAATGGATTAATTGTCTCAATTTGGGTTTCTTATTTCACTAAGATTCCGTATATATATACAGTTATAGGAATAAGCTTAGGCGAATTAGCTTCTGTTCTTATATTTGGAAACATAATTCTTTATGTATATGACAAAGCTTCAAGGTATAAGGAATGGTAGTATGACAAATATAGTGGATGAAAATATCATTAAGTATATCCAAGAATTACATAATGAAAAAATAGAGATTCTAAATGAATTAAGAAAGTATGCTGATTTTAATAATATTCCTATTTTACAGCCAGAAACTGAACAACTAATAAGGGTTTTATTGAAAATACTAAAACCTAAAGAGATATTAGAAATCGGCACTGCAATAGGATACTCTAGTATAATGATGTCACAAAATCTAGGAGATGAGTTTAGGATTACAACCATAGAAATCAATCCTCAACTTGTTGACATAGCATTAAAAAACATCAAGAATGCTAATTTAGAAAATCATATTCAAGTTATAGAAGGAGATGCAGCTTTAGTTATGCCTCATTTAACCAAGGAATATGACTTGATATTTATAGATGCGAATAAGTCTAAGTATATAGATTATTTTAATATGGGATCTAAGCTATTAAAAAAAGGTGGTATTATAATTTCTGATAATGTATTATTTAAAGGTATGACAGCTAGTGATGGCCCAGTAAAACGAAGGAAACGGACAATAGTAGAAAACATGAGAAATTACCTCAAACATATAACAAATATTGATGGATATGAAACCTCTATTATACCGATAGGCGATGGAATAGCATTAACATATAAGGAGGATTAAGATTGAAAAGAGTTGAATTATTAGCACCAGCAGGCGACCTAGAGAAATTAAAAATGGCGATCACCTATGGTGCAGATGCAGTATATCTAGGCGGGGAATCATTTGGGCTAAGAAAAGCTTCAAAGAACTTTACATTAGAAGAAATAGAAAAAGCAGTAAAGATTGCACATGATTTAGATAAAAAAGTATATGTCACATTAAACATTGTGCCACACGATGATGACTTGATAGGATTAGATGAATATGTTAAAGAACTGTATAGAATTAATGTTGATGCTGTAATAGTATCTGATCCTGGAGTTTTTAACATAGTAAGAAATTCAGCAAATGAATTGCCAATTCATCTTAGCACACAAGCAAGCATTACAAATTTCGAAACGATAATGTTTTGGTATAATTTAGGTATTAAAAGAATTGTATTAGCTCGTGAATTGACATTAGACGAGATAAGAGAAATATCAAAAAAAGCACCTAATGATTTAGAGTTAGAAGTTTTCGTTCATGGAGCTATGTGCATGAGTTATTCTGGAAGATGTATATTAAGTAGTTATATGACAGGCAGAGATGCAAATAGAGGCGACTGCGCTCAACCATGCAGATATAAATATAATGTTGTAGAAGAAAAAAGACCAGGGGAATATTTTCCAATTGAAGAACATGAAGAAGGAACATTTATATTTAATTCTAAAGATTTGTGCATGATAGAACATGTTGATGAGCTTATTCAATCAGGAATAAAGAGTTTTAAAATTGAAGGCAGAGTAAAGAGTTCATATTATGTAGCAACAGTTGTTGGAGCTTATCGGAAAGCCATAGATGATTATTATAAAGATCCTATTAATTATAAATTTGATGAACGACTTTTAACTGAACTAAAAAAAGTAAGCCATAGGGATTTCACGACTGGATTTTTCTACAATGAAGCCAAAACAAATGCACAAGTTTATACTACAAATTCTTACATTAGAAAATATGATTTTGTGGGCATGATAAAAGATTATGATGAAAACAATAAAATTGCTACAATTGAGCAACGAAATAGAATAAATATTGGTGATACTCTAGAGGTATTTGGTCCAGATAGAGAGTATTTTGAATTGGAAATAAAAGAAATGTGGAATGAAGATAATGAGCCAATAGAATCTGCACCACATGCTCAGCAGATTATTAAAGTAAAAATTGACGAAAAAGTTAAACCTTTTTATCTAATTAGAAAGAAGAGAGATGATATCTAATGAAAAATCCGATAATTATTGGGATAGCTGGAGGAACAGGCTCGGGGAAGTCTACTGTAACAAATGAAATTTATAAGGCTATCACTGACAAAAATGTAGTAGTTATTGAACAAGACTCATATTACAAAGATCAAAGTGACCTTAGTTTTGAGGAAAGAGTAAAAACAAATTATGATCATCCATTTGCATTTGATAATCAGTTGTTAATTAGCCATTTAAAGAAGCTCATCAATTGGGAATCAATTGAAAAACCAATATATGATTTTGAAAATCATAATCGTAAAAAAGAAACTATTTTAGTTGAACCTAAAGACATAATTATTTTAGAAGGAATACTAATATTATACGATGAAGAACTTAGGAAGATGATGGACATTAAAATTTTCGTAGACACCGATGCAGATGTAAGAGTTATTAGAAGAATTAATAGAGATATGAATTTTAGAGGTAGGACACTAGAATCTGTTATAAACCAGTATATGAATACTGTAAGGCCAGCACATTTACAGTTTGTTGAACCAACCAAAAGATATGCTGATATAATTATCCCCGAAGGAGGATACAACAAGGTTGCAATAGATATCATTGTGACAAAAATAAACGATATAATTAGGCAAAGATTATAGCAGGGAAACCTGCTTTTTTTATTGACAATTTTACTTTAAAGCGATAAAACGTATTTAAAGATAATATAATATAATATTTTGATTGAAATCGTTGTTAAATTGGAGTATTATCTTATTATGAGTTAATACATGAATAATTTTTATTTTCAGATAAATTAAAAAAAACGGGGTATATATATGCAAAAGACAACTCTAAAAATTGGAGAAATTTTGTTGTATTCGGGGAAAATAGATTCCCAACAACTAAAAATCGCATTGCAAGAACAAGAAATTAGCGGTAAAAAAATCGGAGAAATACTTGAGGAAAAGGGATGGGTAACTTCTGATGATATTGTTGAAGTTCTTGAGTATCAATTAGGATTTCCAAGAGTAGATCTTAGCAAATATGAAGTAAATGAAAAAGTAGTTAATATATTGCCTGAACAAATTGTCAGAAAATATATTTTGATTCCAATAGATAAACATGAAGATAAACTTGTTATTGCCATGGCCGATCCCTTGAACTTCTACGCAGTTGATGATGTTAAATTATATACAAAGATGGATTTAGAGACAGTTATAGCAACGCAATCAGATATAGAGGCTTTGATAGATAAGTATTATACTGCAGGAGTAAGCAAAAGAGTTTTGCAGGAATTTGACTCGGTTAACAACCAATATGATGATGATTATGTTGAAAAGGAACAAGCTGAAGTTGCTAGTGCACCTATAGTAAGATTAATTAATACACTTTTTGAACAGGCTTTAAAAATGAGAGCTTCAGATATACATCTTGAACCAGGTATAGAAGATGTAAGAGTAAGATTTAGAATTGACGGTGATTTGACAGAGATAATGAGAATACCAAGATTTAATTTATCTGCGATAGTAACGAGGATAAAAATCTTAGGGAAGATGAATATTGCTGAAAAAAGAATTCCGCAGGATGGTAGAGTTGAATCTATTATCAATGGAAAACCAATAGATATGAGAATTTCATCACT